>CAZAQQ010000001.1:0-5668 GCA_964487485.1 uncultured Candidatus Bathyarchaeia archaeon
GCCACGGGCCTTCTCAAGGACTAGAAGCTCCACGGCAGTCAACTTCTATCAAGCGGGAAAGTTCTTCATGGAGTTGTTTGAACCTGCTTATGGCAGGGTTCTTAGAACCTAGATCTCTTGATAGGGATTCAGTTGCTTCCTTAACGGTTAAGCGTCGCTCCTTTCTCACAAGCTTGTCGGCGTAAACAACAATTTTTTCTTCAAGGGTTCTAGGCATGTAGTTTTTGGCGGGCAAACCTAATTGAACTGCTTCGTCTTCGGTGATTCCGGCTCCCACATGGTTTTCAATCATTTGCACGATTGCTTCTGGGAATCCAGCAGCTTTTGCCAATGATGCGCCGATAACCCCATGCCTAACATCATGTGTTACGCATCTGCCAACATCGTGGAGGATAGATCCTGCTTGAACGATTCTCGTATCGACATTAACGCCGTTTCTTTTGCAGGCTTCAGCTATTTCTAACGCTATTTTCGAGACGAAAATGGAATGTTTGACAACGCCTTCTGGGCATCCCGATCTATACAGGAACAAGATAGCTTCTTGACGCGTTGGAAAATCATTCATAGAGTTCCTCTTCAAGCTTTGCGACGATGTCGGAAAGAACTTCAACAATCCCGTTGTTCTCAGCACCGACAAGTTGCCCGTCGCAGCTACTGCAGCGGAAAGCCGTATCCATAGCCTCCTCGAAAGTCACACGCACAGGCTGGCATTTCTTGCAGATGAAGAAGCTGTGGCTTTTCTCATAGTTTAGTCTAGTCTGAAGTTTCTCAAGGGTTCTCTTTTTTCTACTTCTGATGAAAGCATCCAGTTGGTCAGGCTGAAGCTTCCAGGAAAAGACGTACCACCCTGTTTTTTCGTCGCGAAACCTCGTACAGGACACTAGGCCGTGATCGTACAGCTTGTAGAGGATTTTGCGAACAGAGTTAAGCTTAACACCTGAATCATTAGCTATGACATCGTCAGTGGCTTCTTTCGTCTTCGCCAAGACTTGAACAACACTGGCCGCTCCTTCGCCTCCAAGAATACTAGCCACTTTCTCCAGTTCCTCGTTGACAAACGTCAATACCACAAGACTCCCAAGAAAGGCCAAGGCATCTCGCTTTATTCATCATATATATCCCGCTGCCGCAATTTAATGTTTTATAGGTAGGCTACAGACGGCCAAGACAGGCCTAGGTCCAATGCTTTTTCCATTCATATCCACTAGAATTTAGCGAATCAAAGCCCTCCTAATAGGCCTGTGGAAGGGTGTGGACACACGTACGCCCAAACCTCTTGGTTTTGAACCTTGAACTGCTAGAGTTCTACTACCTTCTTGCCTTTTCTTTGAGGCATTATCCTGATCTTCGCATCCTTGAAAGCCTTTGAAAGCTCCTTCCCCTCGAACAATTCATGTAGAAAGATGGACAGTGCGCTGACTTCGGAATGGGGCTGATTTGATATAGAAACATTCCAGTCAGACAGCTCGTATACTTCAAGGGGGACTTTCGCACCCCCAACTATCACCAGCTTATCCCTGGAAGAGTCCTTGATTCCTTTTATTGCGGATTCCAGTGGAAGCCCATACATGGTCAAATGTATTACTTCTCCACCTTTTTTCTTCCAGTTGGCCACTGCCTGCTTCCAATTTTCATGAAACTCAACATGAAAGGGTCCTCCCCACACATCTACAGTCCGCAGTATTCTGTCTTCCAGTTGACTATCTCTTAGACCTGAGTAAATCACCCCATTAGCTCCAAATGCCCGAGCTGTCAAGAAGAGATGTGTTGTCACTCTATGATCACGGACGCATCTGTGAAAGAGCCTCAGCACCTCAACCCTCATTTTTCGACCACACCCAAGCTCAATCAAACCTCTTCTCAGAAGCCAGACAAGATACATTCAGTTTAGCTACGAAGTAAGATGCGCGCTAAGGAAGGCTAGTCTAACCTGAAAGAAACCCTTGCGCCTTTGAAACTTCCAAAACGAGGTCAGGGCGTTTCCACTTTATTCTTTCGTTTGAATTGAACCACATCGCCAAGCGTTAAGTCTGAGGCTTTAGTCCCAGTCATCTTTGCTTCAATCGGTTCGGAATGTGGAACCAGCAGCTTCACTTTTAAAACATGTTCCAGCGACCGCGCTAACTTGAAGTCTGGAATCATTTTCCCCAACTCAACCTTCCGTATGATTGACAGCCGCTCTTTCACTTGGTTAGCCAAATCCGTTTGGCTCATGCCTAGTTTTTCTCTGCCTTTCCTAACGAGTTGATCGTAATTCTCTGGAACCTCATATTCAACAGCTTCTTTGGGCAAGCTGGCAGTGCTCGGTTTCTGTCTAGGCAAGGCGGGTCTGTTCTTCAGACCCCTAAGCGCTGTTGGGGGACGGCGTTCCTCCTTGTATATTTCGCCGAGCTGTGAGCATTTGCCGCACACGTCCAGTTTAGCGCCTTCAATGATGACACTGAACGGGTTCCCCATTATTCTTTGGCCACAGACCTCGCAACTCATCGCGGCAGGGCACGCTCCCTAACAAAAACCATTTTTCCCACACTTAAATCGTTCTTGCAAGCACAAGCTAGATGAAGGGAGTCGATGTTGAATAGGCCTACCAGACAAGACTTGACTAAACTTAGGGCCATAGCCAATTATCAATTTGGAAGCAATGCGGGGCGAGTACTGTTCCCAAGCGACATAGCTGTCACTCACTCCAGAAAGACTGGAAGAATACGCCTAGTATATCGCGGAGACGATTTAATTGCAACTTTGAAACCGACAACTGGTCTGCTAGCACTAACTCCTGCAGGAGCGAAAATCCTTTTGTCGAAAATCAAGTCTCCTGCGCTTAGAGTAGTTGTCAGAAATGAAGTAAGTGAATTTGTTAGAATGGGCAGGAATGTGTTTGCAAAGCACGTGATTGAAGCTGATCCAAATCTTCGGCCTCAGGATGAATCAATAGTCGTAAATGAGAGAGGCGAGTTGCTCGCGGTTGGAAGGGCAGTTCTAAGCGGGGAGGAAATGCTGTCTTTTAGGAGTGGTGTAGCAGTAAAGGTTAGGAAAGGCCATGCCAGCAGCACGTGAAGCAGCCTTAAGCAAGGCCCTGCGGACTCGTGCAATCTTCGTCTAGAGCTATGCTGTTGCCGAGCTATGTTATGGCGCTAAGCGCCATTTGATATGTGCCATATATTGCCTTTGCAGCATCTTCTATTCCCTTCTTCTCTTCTGGAAGGAGGAAATCGAAGAGTGTAGGCCCAACATTCCAACCCAGCCTTGTTGGTACGCCCACGTGAACAGGTTCGGAAATCCCTTCAAACATCATAGGTACAGCCACAGAAAGTACTTCATCCGTATTGTTTATGATTGCTCTCAATATATCCCTGAAGGACGCGGCTGGACCATACTCAGTTCCACCAACATTGTCAATCACAAATTTCGATATTCCCTTCATGTAAGACTCTACGTCGCTCTTCGTAAAGGCAACTTTTTCTTTCTTAGCATACTCTTCAACAGGCATTCCGTAGGCTTTTGAAGTTGACCAGAGAATAATGGCTGCTTCTCCATGTTCGCCAGCTGCCCAACCTTGAATCTTCGAAACTGGAACCTTGAGTACTTTAGCCAGCTTGGATCTTAGTCTCAGCGACTCTAGATTTGTGCCAGTGCTTATCGTGAATTCAGCTCGCGTATATTTCTTGCAAATCATTGCCATTGCGTCGACAGGGTTAGTAACCACAACATATTTTGCACCCCGATTGCGAGTTACAGTGGCTTCAGCAACATACCTCACTATTTCAGCGTTCTTCGCAGCTAGATCACGTCTACTCATTTGGACTCCGGGAGCCCTAGGCGTACCGGCTGAAATCACAATTATGTCGGCTCCAGACACATCTTCATCTCTTTCGCAGTCGATAATTTCTGAGTCAAGCCTTATGCTGGCAGCTGCATGTCTCAGCTCCTCAGCAAACGCCTTAGCAAGACCTGGCTTAGTGTCGCAGACTGTGATTTCACTCGCCAGATTCGCACACATTAGGGTGTAGGCTGTAGGCCGGCCCACCCGACCAGTGCCAACAACAGCTATGTGAACGCTCAACTCAAGTTCGAACCTGAATGAAATGTAGTCTCTCTTTATATATTTGCTTTGGGAACAGAAAAACAGCCTGCTACATTAACTTGGTGAGCGAGGATCAGGAGGTGGCTTTATGGCAGAGCCTTACAATGTTGAGGTTACGGTGAAAAGTGTGAAGGGCACTTGCGATTTCGGCCATAGAGTTGGCGACAAGATCTACTTCGACGGGAGAAAGATAAGAGGAGACATTTGCTACAGTGCCCTCCTGATCTTGTTGCCTAGAGTCTGGGCAACGCGATACGGCGCCCAGTATCCTTGGACAAAGGATGAAGATATACTGGTCACGGCATGTCCAGACGCTGAGAACCCCGTAGTCTTCGAGATTAGAAGAATCAAGAAATGATCCTTGTACAAGATTCGAATGTAAGTTGTTGCTAGAAGACATCTTCGGCCCTGATCGTGGATAAGAATGGCACGGTGTCGGAGTTTAGGAAAACCCGAATAGGAGGAAGCGGGAAGAATTAGATTCGAAAAGGCCTCTAAAGGTTAAGATTCTTGTGCCAAATGTGCGCTGAACATGGACTTGGAAGAAAATGGTACCTACAGCCTAGGAACTATGAAGCATCTAAGGCCAATGTTGCCTTCATTGAAGAATTCTTTTCTCATTGGGAGCAGTTCCTGACCAAGCGCATGATTGAAGAGAAGACTGGTTTTCTGAAGGAGCTTGTGAAAAACCATAGAGGACAAGTTGTTCCTCTTGAAGACGCTGTCAAAATCATGAAGACTGCTGAGGAGGTTTATGGAAAAGATTTCGTCGCTGTAGCCAGTTATTGCGGATGCAGAAAAGTGTATGCTGCTGAGTGGCTCCCAGTCTGCATTGGATGGGGAGTTGTGCTCAGAAGGTCTTCAGCGGTAGGATATAACTCCAAAATACCTGATGAATGGAAAAGATACAAGGTGGCAACGGGTTTCATTGAAGAAAGACCGCGTTACCCATTGACTGCGGACAGTGCGGCTGAACTGATGAAAGAATGGGAGGATAAACAGGGCCTAGTTCACGCGGTTTTCACCTTCGGAATACCGTACGTCGGATCTATATGCAATTGCGAGACGCCTTACTGCGTAGCCTTCAGAGATAGATTCCACCAAGGCATTTCAGAGCTTCTGCGAAAAGGAGAATACATTGGAGTCGTTGACCCAGATGCCTGTATTGGATGTGGAAAGTGCAAGCTCGCCTGTCAATTCGGCGCGATAAATCTACCGCATTTGACTGGAAGAGCCGTTATAGATCCGACCAAGTGCTTTGGATGCGGCGTCTGTAGATCTTTCTGCGACCAAAGGGCCATAACTCTAGTAGACAGGGCCAAAGTGCCTGCTGCTAGAAACCTGTGGTGATGAGGAAGGGGAATGGTTAGGATAGAGGTGAACTATGACAAGTGTACTGAGCCTATGCTTTGTAGAAAATGTCTTCAGGTCTGTCCTTTAGCAGTCTTCGGGTTGGAGCCGTTGGAGAACAGAGTAGAGGTAGGTCGGGAGCCGAGAAAATGGAAGCTAGATGTTGTCTACCCAGAATTGTGCAATGGTTGCGGAGGATGCGCGAAAATATGTCCGGTGGAAGCCTTAACCATG
>CAZAQQ010000001.1:5768-18627 GCA_964487485.1 uncultured Candidatus Bathyarchaeia archaeon
GCAAATTCAAATATCTGCCTGAGGCTTCAAGGAATGGCATGAACAGCCCTGTAGGCAAGGCAAACTTCACTAAGAATTCTTTGAGCAATTCGCGTTTAGGATCATCTGCCTCCAAGATACTGGCCACCAGCGCTCTTTCCACTCTATTTCTGGCAAAGATAATGGGTGGATGAAGGAACGGGGCGCTCATCAATCTGGTATGATGCTTGAGATCTAATTGCCAGTACAGCTTGAAGAGACTTCTTTCAACTCCTGTCCCCACTTTCCCCTTGAAGTATATTACTATGTCTACATCGGAACGGCCGATCCGCCATCTGCTGCCAAGAGCGGAACCTACGAAAGCAATTTCAACGTCATCGGATATGTGGGAGGCTGCGTTTGCAAAGTCTTTAGTGAAGTGTTCTACTCTTTTTCTTGCTTCGAACATATTCATTTCTGAGAAATCAGCTGAATTCAGCAATATCTTTTTTAGGTTTTCAGATGGCGAGGGTTCACCGCAAAGAATTGGTCAAACAGTCCTAGGAAAGCTCTGTGAAGAGAAAAGCTTCGCGCGATAAGCTTTTCAATGTGGTTGCTGAAAAGCCCTAAGTAGGCATACACGTGAGGGAAGAAGACTTGTCTTACAAACGTATCGTTTCGGCTAGGGGCATGCCGCATGGCAGAGAAGTTACACGAATGATGCAGCGGCTAGGGATGGGGATGAAGGAAGTTGAAGGCGTGAAGCAAGTCATAATCAAGACCTCCGACAAGCAAATAATCCTCGATGAGCCCACTGTCACAACAATAACAATGCAAGGTCAGACAATATACCAAGTCCTAGGGGGAAAGATGAAGGAGGAAGCTGTAGAGGAGAAGGCTGTACCGGAAGAAGACGTTAAACTCGTTGCGGATCAAACTGGGAAAAGTCTAGAGGAAGCTAGGAGGGCGTTAGAGCAGACGGGTGGAGACTTGGCTCAGGCAATTTTACTTCTGAAAGAAGCAGCTAAGTGAAAACCAAATTTCGCTAATCCCTTTACGATGTTCTCTATCGCGTTCTTGGAAAGGCATCCCTAAATAGCAAATCATATTTGACATCCTAGGAATGACAACGTATTCTAGACAATTTAGCTCTTTGAAGAGGGCTCGAACAGCTTCATGTCTTGTTTCTAGCGGCAAAAGTGAAATTTTGTTCCACAGCGCTTTGCTCGCAGCAAATGAGGTCTCTGAGGATGATCCGCCGCAATGCATAGATCAACTATGATACCTTTAATGCTGCGGCTGGAAAGAAGCATGAAATAATGGGGATGGAGAAGCTTGCGAGCTATTGCTAACTTCGTGGTGGTACTTCGATACGCCTTCTCACTTGTCTTGTCTTCAATGGTAGTGTTCATGGTTGCGACATATTTTTTGGCTTTGGTCTTAGGTATGGCATTAATCTTTTTTGCGCCGGGCGGCGTTGCGGTCAGTCAAGGTTTTCTGGACAAGGCCCCGCTCGTTCTTTTTATGCTGTTCCCCTTTAACTTGCGCTTAGGCACCAGCCTCGGAGTTTTGTTCACATTTCTTTTGCTCATTTATCTAATGTGTCTCCTAGCTGCTTGGCTCGGCCCAGTCAAGAGCTTTCCCAGTGCAGTCAGGGATGGTTTTCACGACCCTATTGGCCGATTGTTTGGCAATTGCCTGTATTCTACGCCTTTAATCGCTAGTATGCTATTTTTGGCCGCCTTCGCCATTCAAAGCTTCCAAGACGGTCTCGGTATTCCCACTGGTCATATCTCATTTTCCGATCCTTTCAAAGGTCTTATCGATCTGGCTTATGCCTCCGTAGCTGAGGAAATTGGCTATAGAATAAGTCCAATTGGAGTTCTCTTACTAGCATACGTTTTTTGGATTGGAAGAACTAGGGTTGCAGAGATGCCGTGGCACGATCGCGTTAAGCTGGTCTTCTTAGCCTTCTTGTTTCCCAGTGGCGCAAAGGATCTGCTGGGCCTGAAAACAGTGAGTAAATCCGGAATTAGAAACGGAGTATCAACGCCCGAGTGGGCTATGTTAGTAGTCACATCACTTCAATTTGGGTTAGCCCACTTCCTTTCAGGCACAGGGTGGAAATTGGGTAAGATAGCTTCAGCTTCCTTCCTCGGCTTTGGAATGGGATTATCATACTTAATTTACGGTGCTCATGCGCCAGTTTTGATCCATTTGTTCTTTAACTACTACTTAACCGCCTACAACATTGCTGCGGAAACTTATCCAATTGGCCTTCAGTATGTTAATCAAGCCATCGACGTGGTTATTTTTGCCTTGGGCACAATCGGATGGTTAATCTCAATCCTATTGTGCGCTGGGAAGGAGCTACTAAGGGCTATGCGAAATCGATATCTCGCGTAGAAGCTCTGCAATCCTTAAAGATGGGATTACTTGTCAAAATTGATGAAGAACCTATTACCTGAACTAGTTTGTGGCTTTGAACTAGTCAACTTAGGCGAAATAAGATGCCTGCAAATCTTCCGGCGGAGGCAAAGGCGAAATGGAATAGGGCTTTGGCCGCAAAAACGCCTGTGGAAAAGATTTCTGCTCTAGAGGACTTCCTCTCCTCAATGCCAAAGCACAAAGGCACAGAGAAGCTCCGGGCGCAAGTCAAAAGGAAAATAGCTTTGCTACGTTTGGAGATTGAGGAGAAAAGAAAGAAGCGAACCGGAGCAGCAAGTAAAACGATTGAACGAGCTGGAGTTTCAAGAATTGTGATGTTGGGCCCGACCAATGTTGGGCGGAGCACCCTTCTAGCAACGGTAACGAACGCGAAACCTGAAATTGCATCGCATAAGTTCACAACTAGAGAGCCAGTTCCCGGAATAATGCAATTTGAAGATGTACAATTCCAGCTAATCGAAGCGCCTGCACTAATGCCCGGAGCCTCTAACGGGTATTCATGGGGTTCTCAGACTCTCAACCTGGCTCGTCAGGCTGATGCATTAATCATAATGGTAGATCTGGCTGAAGACCCATCTGATCAACTAAGATGGATTTTGACTGAACTTGAAAAAGCGGGTATTACAGTGGTAAAAACCGGGGGAGAAGTAGAAATTGACAAAGGAAAGGCGGGAAGTGGCATTCGGCTAAGCATAATGGGAAGGCTCGTCAATTGCAGCCAAGACAATGTCGTCAAGCTTCTAGCGGACTATGGCATCAAAAACGCATTGGTCAGAATTCAGGGGGAGGTCACAATCGATGATGTCGAAGAAGCGATTCTCGAAAGCTCCCTGACCTACAAACCCGCGCTCATTGTTGCAAACAAATCCGACGTTATTGCAGCGCACGAAAAACTTGTGAACTTTGAGAACTACATAGCAGGGAAACTGCAGATTCTAGCAATTTCGTGCAAAAACGGCGTAGGAATTAACGAACTTGGCAAAATGCTGTTCGAAACACTTGGGATAATCAGAGTTTATACAAAAGAGCCTAATGAAAGAGAGCCTTCTCCAGAACCCTACATAGCGAAAAAGGGAACCTCTGTTAAGGAGATCGCGAGACAAATCCACAGCGACTTATACGAGGGCTTTAGATACGCACGCATTTTGGGACCTAGTAGTAAGTACCCTTGGGAAAGGGTTGGAGCCAATCACATTCTAGAGGACGGCGACGCGATTGAAATACATGCCAGATGAGAGATCCTTGGGGCAAGTAGGTCTAGTGCTCTACTGGTTCAGGGCAAAGTCTTTTAGGAAATTATTTAGATACGACAGGATGAAACCATAGTTCTTTCGAGGTTGACTTGTAATGAGTAGTGCAAAAGGGGAAGTGGATAGGCTACGTGATTTGAAGAATGAAATCGACAAAGTTAGCGTCCAAATAGCTAAGAGAGCAGGCGAAATAGAGGGCGACGTAATGACTGTGAGAAGTGACCCGCAGATAAAGAAACTCTGGAATAGGCTATGTAGGCTTCATATGGAAGCTATGGTGACCTGCAAATCGGACCAGGTGCTTGAGGGATCTGAAGTCTGTATGTTGATATCTCGCCCTCAAGCTTGCATAGACATTCTACATTTATCTGATGAAGAAACTTGTTGTGGAAGGCTTCTCAGAAGGATGACAGCAAAAGCGAAGTAAGCAAGCTGACTTATACCTGCACTATTTCGCAGGCTAGTTAGAAGATGCGGAGCTGTAGGCCATGGGTGCTTGAAGCCTAACCGTCTTTTGTTTCTCTTTCAGAAACGAAGCCACCGACTCCATGAGTTTCGATACGTTTTCACCGGACTTCGCGCTTGTTCTAATGATTTCAAGCCCGATAAAATGTTTTTGAATTACTTCAATGGCTTCGCTGAGTTGCTTGTCGTTGACTAGGTCAATCTTGTTAGCGCAGAGAATGGCTGGAGACCCAGCGCCTATTCGCCTGAGCACTTGACTTGACGATGCCACTTTTCTTTCCAGAATATCTAGTTCGTCGCTTACGTCAATAAATATTAGGAGTAAATCAGCGTGCGCAATTTCCTCAAGAGTTGCGTTGAAGGCATTCACTATTATCGGATGCATATCCTCAATGAAGCCTATTGAATCCACAAGGATAAACTCAACCCTATCAGTACTTTGAGCGAATTCCACCTTCCTCGCAAAGGTTGACAAAGTTGTAAAAGGCCCTAAACCCACGGCTTTCGACTCTAAAGTGACTCGGTTGAAGAAGGTAGTCTTACCACTTTGCGTGTAGCCTGCCAAAGCCACGATGGGATAGCCGAGTTCATGTCTTCTAGATCTAAGCAATTCCTTTTTGTTCTCTATTTTTTCCAATTCTCCACTAATTCTGCTTATTCGCGCTCTTGCAGCTTTCTGATATTCTTTGAATGGGTAGTCTCCAGGCCCGCTCCAGCCCACCTGTTCTCCGAGGAGGCCTCGCAACTTTAGGAATTCACGGCCCCAAGAGAAGGTGTACTTTAGATGGGCAAGCTGTATTTGCAGTTTCGCCTCTCTAGTCATCGCTCTTTTTCGGAATAGTTCCAAAATCAAAAGGTTTCTGTCGATTACCTTTATGTCGTTCCCAACCTCCTTTTTTATCTTGAATATCTGGGAGCTCGGCAAAGTATTTGTGAAAATTATTTGTTCAATATTTTGATCTTTCACAATCTTCTTTATATCCTCTAGTTTCCCACGCCCTATGCAAAAAGAATGATGGACACTATTACGCTTCTGTACGATGCTGTCCATCACTTCGAAGCCTACTGTCTCGGCCATGGCTTCTACTTCATCGACTCTAGAAGGAACGGTAGGCAGCTTGCACTCGACGACAAGCGACTTCATGCATGTTCACATAACATTGATTCTTCCTTCACGAGCCAAGTATTTCAACTTATACCGTTAGAAACATATCCCGCTTCAAGCAGCCTCATTCCGCCTGAGTGCGGCAGGGTTTAGATTGGCGTTTTGGAGCTCTGGGGAATCTAGCAACTTCCAGAATGGGGCTAGTGCATCTACATCAACTAGATCTTCGAGGTAATGTCGCGAATGTAACCTACAGAGCCAGAAACTGTTACGAGTGTGTGGTTTGCCAATGATTCCTTTAGATTTGTAGAAGAAGATTGTCGTAGTCTCAAAATCTTACTCTACAATTTCTCTAGAAGCTCTCTTATCTTCCCTAGCTTTCTAATGGTCTTCGAATCGCTACCTTTATTCCGACGGTAAGTGGTATCTTCTCTCTTATGAGTTTGTCTATGGTTATTGCTTTCTCTTCATTTGAGAGAACCTCTAGTTTTTCCACTCTTGCCTTTAACACTCTTGGCCCTATTATTTCTATCTCATCATCCATATCGACTCCTAAATCTCTTCGCGCCGCTTCGCCGATCCGTGCGACTCCTTTTCCTGTATCTTCAGGTATGTCCTCTTTCACGGTTAGTTCTATCTCTTTGGCATACGAGGGAGCGGCATAAATTATCCTGCTTTCTTTCCCCGCCACTTCTGGCCACCTCTCCGCCTTCATGACGCTATTATAATCCCATAGCTTCGCTAACTACTTCTGCCACATGTTTTACTTCCATGTCTAGTTCCAGATCCTTAACGGCGTCCTCGAGCATGGTGCGGCAGAACGGACATGCAACAGCTATCATTTCAGCTCCTACTTCCTGTGCCTGTTTGACGCGGATTTCGGAAAGCCTAGGCTTTGCGAGGGGTTCGGAGAAGACTCCTCCACCTCCGCCTCCGCAACAGAGACTGTTCTCCTTGTTTTTGCTGAATTCAGCTAGTTCAAGCCCCTGTATGGATGAGAGTATGAACCTTGGGGCGTCGTATACGCCATTATATCTTCCTAGATAGCACGGATCGTGGTATGCAACTCTTTTGTGTACGCTTTTCGTAAACTTCAATTTTCCTTCCGCGGCCAGCTGGGCTAAGAACTCCGTGTAGTGTTGGGCCTCTATGCCTTTCAGATAATAGTCTTTCTTGAAAGCGTTGTAGCAGTGAGGGGAGGTCGTTATCAATTTTCTGACACCGTACTTCTCAAATGTTTCGGTATTCGTCTTTCTCAGTTCCTCGCAGAGTCCCTGCTCACCAGTATTTTTCGCCACATCTCCGCAACATATCTCCTCTTTCCCTAGGATCCCAAAGTCGATATTTACGTTCTTCAATATCCTGACGATGGCCCTAGCGGCTTCTTGGTCTCTAGGTTCGTAGCATTGAGCGCAGCCGGCGAAATACAAGAGTTCAGCTTTTTCCCCTTCTGCTAGGTTTTTTGCGTTCAATTCTTTCGCCCAGTCTCCTCTCGCATCCTTCGGCTTTCCATATGGATTTCCATATTTGTATAGGCTTTCGTTCAAATCTATTATTTTAGGCGGAACCGCTTTTGACCTAGGCGTCTCAATCAACATTCGTTTCATTTCTATTGTCCAATCCATAGGATTGACTTTCTTAGGACAACGTGCGTTGCACAACATGCATGTCACGCAATCCCATATTCCTGCCTCGAGAGCTATTCCCAGACTCTTTTCTTTATCGACTCTTGGGTCGAAAACGAACCTCGCCGTGTCCACCATGTGCTCAGAACCGACAAATTTCTTCTCATCTACGCTAAAGTAAGGGCATGATACGTAGCATACGTCGCAGTCCATGCAGATGTCGAGTCTTTTTAATAGTTCTGTATCTTTCTCCGTAAGGAGGCTGCTGTCTCCAAATGCACCGACCTTCTCGTACATCTTAATGCTTAGATTGCTGAGCGTTTCTCTGTCCACAACGAGGTCTTTCATGACAGGTAGAGGAAGAGGTTCGATCAGGTCGCCGTCGAAGATTTCCTGTCTGCACAAGAGAGTTGGAACACCGTTGATCAAGACTCCGCAGGATCCACAGTGCCACTCTCTACACGACCAGCTGAACGCGATGTTCGCCCCACGTTCTTTGTTGATCCTTTCTAGGGCCTCGAGAGCGCGCATACCCTGATATTTATTAACAGCATAATCTTCAAATCTTGGGGAACTATCGGTTTCAGGATCGAATCTATAGACTCTTATCCTTATCTTCTCCTCAGTCGCCTCCGGCAGCTGTCTGTCACCTCCCTGGAGTGGGGAATGGCGGCAACTCAGCTTCTTTCGGGTCTAAGATTGTGGCTACTAGTGGAACCTTTTCGAGCAGCATTCCTGCGTCTCCTCCACATTTCACGACCACGTTGCAATCCCAGTGTTTTCTGTCAGTTTCAGGAAAATCTTCTCGGTAAAATCCGGCTCTGCTTTCTTCTCTGAATAGGGAGGCTCGCACTATCATCTCGCAGGCGATGACTCTGCTGCGCAGTTCGATAGCTGCTTCCCAGTCTTTGTTTAACTTCAATGAGCGCCCACTAGCCTTTAGCGAGCTAAGCTTTTCTGAAACATCCTTAAAAATCTCAAGAGCCTTCTCTAAGCCTCCTCTATTCCTAGCAACATCCACATATCTGTTCATCGTTTCGGCAAGCAAGTCTTTAAGCTCATATGGGCTGTAGCCTTTCTCACTCAATAGTGGAGCCCTTATCACTTCTAATTCTTCTACTATCTCGTCTTCGGGAACGGTCATGTCGCCTACATCTTCAGCATACCGTGCTGAATCTTCGCCAGCTCGCCTACCCGAAACGAGCAGGTTAGGTAAAGAATTCGAGCCCAGCCTGTTTCCTCCATGAACTCCTCCCGCTACTTCTCCTACAGCGTAAAGCCCTTTGACGTTTGTCGCCCAGTGCTCGTCTACTTTTATGCCGCCGTTTTGGTAGTGATTCATCCACCTGACTTCAACAGGCTCCTTCCTCATGTCGATACCAGCAACCTCAAGCCTATCCACCGCCGTCGGACACCTTTCTTCCACTATTTTGGGCGGTAGATGGGCGACACTTAACCAAACACCGCCGTGGGGCGTGCCCCTCCCCTCCTTTACCTCCTTAAAGATGCACCTAGAAGTGTAATCTCTGGTGGCCAACTCCAGCTTAGAAGGGTCGTACCTTTCCATGAACCTTTCGCCTAGGGCGTTGTACAGCCTTCCCCCCTCACCCCTTATACCTTCACTCATTAGGCGGCCAGCTAGGAACCGGGGCCAGATAACGCCTGTGGGGTGATACTGATATGACTCTATGTCTACCACCTCCGCACCGACTTCGTAGGCCAGCCTTAAACCGTCGCCGACCTTGCCGTAGGGCGCAATGCAGTATGGCTCCCACAGCCTTCCGCACCCACCTACGGCGATGATCACCGCCGAGGTTTCGAAGACGAGCACCTTCCCCGTCCTCAGTTCAACCCCTAGAGCTCCGCATATTCTGTTCCTATCTGTAAACAGCTTGGTCACGTATACGTCGTCCATTATACGTATGTTTTTTCTCGCTCTACACTGGTTAACCAAGCCGACCATAACCTCTCTTCCAATTTCGTCACCGCTCGTTAGGGTTCTCGGGTAGGTGTGACCTCCAAGCTGCCTCTGGTAGAACTTGTTACCCGCCCTGTCGAATGCCGACCCCCAGCTTTCTACTTCCCTGACCCTTTCAGGGGCCTCCTTACACATTATCTCTGCCAAACGCTGATTGTTTAGCAGCCCACCACCAATCAACGTGTCTTTGAAGTGGATCTCCCAGTTGTCTCTACTATCGGCATGACCGAAAGGGGCGGCGAGACCGCCTAACGCTATGGGCGTGCAGCCCGTTTTACCAAAGCTGCCCTTAGTAACCAAATAGACAGAATTGACGTACCTGCTTGCCTCTATGGCAGCCCTTGCACCCGAACCCCCGCCTCCGATGACCAAAACGTTTGTTTTCATCCTTTTCAGCTCAGACTTTACCTCACCCAAAGTTGATACCCCCTTATTTTCTTCCATTTTTGATGTCTACCGATCAGCCGCAGCCTTTCCAACTAAGGCGCAAGTTTTCCGAGTTGTTGAGATACGTCTCCTAAACCAAGCTTCTCAAGCGTTGCCTTGTAGGGTATTCCTCGCTGATTCCATCCATGCCTTTCGTAGTATGAGCTAAGCATTTGGTCATATCTCTGCCTGTCAAGCGTAGCACCTTTGAAAGGTCCCTTCGTTAGGGGTTCTTCAAACCATCTTTGAGGCGGCTGATCCATGGCTCGGCTCCAATTAGAGCCATACTCCCTTACCCAGAAAGCCCGTATTAGAGAATAGATTCTGTCTCCAACTGCATATAATTCATTCCAGCTAAGCTCGACGCCTGTCGCTGCCTTGAACAGTTTCGGGTACCAATCTAACCCAAAACCCAGCTCCACCCAAGGTAGCCTACACACTGTTAGGCTTTCGAAAGCTCCGCCTCTGATTCTTTGAAGCTCAATAAGCTTATCGACCTTTTCCACGCCATAGCTCTCTCGGCCAAATGTCACTTCCCAAGATATTATCCACGCTTCCTTATGGTGAGCACCAATTGAGCATGTGCCGTAAGCTAGAGCCATAGCAGGCGCTGAATGGCAATCGTATCCTGAAACCTCTAGACCTTTCACATGCATCGCCCATTTGGGGCTGTCACGACCGAGTTTCTCCGCCACTGCCTTCGTTCCTTTGGATAGGAGATCGCCGATGCCTCGCCGATAGGCTATCTCCCCAACCAATCTTTTTGCTTCATGGAAGTCGCCCCATTCAACCTTTTCCATAATAAGTTTCTTCTCCGAGGCCTCCATGGCGAATCCTATTACGTTACCCAGAGAAATCGTGTCAAGCCCGAAATCATCGGCTAACCTATTTAGAACAGCGACCTGTTTCAGGTCTCCGAGGCCTATGTTTGAGCCGAGCATCGCCACATTCTCATAGTCTAGCTCTGAAGGCTGTTTTTCTGCGTCGGTCACCACGTTGCCGCAGGTCATATTGCAGTTGGGGCATCCTTTCTGCGAGGTCTTTATGGTTTCCATGAATGTGCCTCCGATTTTTTCAGCCTCGTCGAAGATGCCTTCCCTGAAGTTGAAGCTGGGGAGAACGCTGTTTGTTTGGCTCCACTCTATCGTAGACATGGTTCCCTGACGCTTCCAAAAGGCATAGTTAGGCTTGGCTAAGACATCCTTGTAGCCCTCCATGCCTAGGGTTCTCATTCCATTCGGATCCGCAGCCACCAAGTTTTTTGTTCCCTTTATGACAATAGCCTTAGCTTTCTTAGAGCCCATTACAGCGCCTACGCCAGGTCTTCCACCTGCTCGGCCTTCTTGTGACACTATGGTTGCATATTTGACTAGGTTTTCTCCAGCAGGACCTATTGTGAGTATTCCCAAATCCTTCCCATGTTTCTCTCGGAGTTTTCTTTCGGCTTCTATAGCCCCTAAGCCCCATAGCCCTTCAGCGTCGAGGACTTCAACCTTCTCGTTCTCCACTGTAACATAGCTGGGTTTCTCAGCTTTGCCTTGAAGAATCAAGGCGTCAAATCCAGCTCTTCTCAGGTGAACTGCTGCTAGAGTGCCTATGTTTCCGTCGCCATAGCCGCCTGTGAGAGGGCTTTTTGCGGCGACAACCAATTTGCCGCTGCTAGGTAATGAGAAGCCTGTTAAAGGGCCGGTTGCGAATACTAGCCTACTATCTGGGGAGAAAGGATCCAAGCCCGGCTTTGTTTCATCCCATAGAATCTTAGCTGCGAAACCTCTTCCTCCAATGAATTTCAGAGCGAAATCCGCATCGTAGGCTTCGGCTGCAGTCTTTCTTTTGGTTAAGTCCACTCTGAGGATTCTGCCGTTCCATCCATGCAAGGGGATCACTGAGCTTTTTAATAGCCATTGTCCAGCTTTGTAAAGCTTTTCAAATAGGTGAAGAGATAGTTGTGGAGCAATCTACCTCCAACAATAATAGAGATGTTATGATGTTAGGGTGGATGTGAAAAAAGTTGGGCCCCCAAACTAGTGGAAAGGAGAAGTTTGACATTATTGTGCTAGGTGCAGGAGTCATCGGTCTCTCATGCGCATATCACATCAAATCAACACATCCCGAATTGTCAATTCTAGTTGTGGATAAGGCTGCGACATCGGCTCAAGGAGACACTGGGAATAGTATAGGTGCTGTTAGAAACATGTTTTCTTCCCAAGTCAACATGCTGCTGGCGGACACATCCATAGATTTCTACAAGCATGTTCAGGAGGATCTTGGATTCAACCTTAACCTCGAACTCATCGGATACCTCTGGTTGCTCACGGAAGAACAATACGAGGTTTTTTCCAAAGTTGGAGAACTTATGAAAAGCTCAGGAGTGGAGTTCAAGGTTTGGGAGAGAAGTGACCTTCGCAGTATGATTCCAAGTTTGAAACTTGACTTCAGCCAAAGTGACGAACAGGCGCAGGTCATGGGCTTGAAAAGTATCTACAAGGGGCTGCAGGGAATCAAGTGTGGAATAGTGTCGCCTGAGCTCATAGCAGCGTTCTATGAACGTGAATTTAGGAGACTTGGTGGATCCATTAGATATGGCACAGAGGCAGTTTCGATTGTAGTTGAGCCGGTGAAGAAGCTTGGGATTCCGCGGGAACCCCTCGTTTGGCAAGAGAAGAAAATATTGGGAATTGAAACGCGGGGCAGTCAACTCCTAGCGGACAAAACAGTCATTGCCCTCGGTCGCTGGGCTAGTAGGCTGTTGGATCCTATAGGGCTAGACTCACATATGAAACCTAAGAAAAGACAAATCTTCCAGCTAGCTGGATCGAAGATTGAAAGTCTTCTCAACACGCCGGGTTTCAATAAGCAAGGAACTCTACCTTTTACAATACTTCCGAAGAGCCATGTTTTGCTAAGACCCGTTAAGTCCGAAAAATGCTTTTGGATCGAAGCCGCCGACGATGTCGGAAGACAGTTCATGTTTGAGGAAGACCCTAAGGCGGAAGAGGATTACTACAGGTACGGTATTTATCCAATCCTGTCCAGCCACTTCCCCCCATTCAAGGATGTAAAGCCAAGTAACATGTGGGCTGGACAGTATGACATCAACACGATGGATGCCTGCCCATGCATTTTTGAAAATCATGGGGCAACAATAGTGTCTGGGCTTAGCGGCAGCGGAATTATGAAAGCCGATGCTGTAGGGAGAATTGCAGCAGCTCTCTACGGCAAAGAAGAGTATACGACGCTGTACGGTGGCGAAAAAATCAAGACTAGTCGACTTGGAATATTGGAAAGAGATGTGGGTAAGGAGAGATTTGTCATATAGGATAGCCTAAATCAAAGCTACTCCACTTCTCACCCACTTCAACTTCAATCCTACCTAGAACTGTTTTAGAACATCACTCATCTCCATAATTCCACCGCAATAGTGACAACGTATACGAAGGGGATCAACGATTTCCACGAGGAAAAACGATTCAATAGGTTCTTTGGCGTTGGAAATGCATGAGGGATTGATGCATCTTACGATTCCCTTAATGACTTTAGGAAGCTTCACTTTCTTCTTGTCAACTACTTCGTAGTTGCGAATTATGTTTATTGTTGCTTTCGG
>CAZAQQ010000001.1:18727-24268 GCA_964487485.1 uncultured Candidatus Bathyarchaeia archaeon
CATATAGCAGCCTCTATTACAAGATTTGTATCAATAGTTATTTAACCCCTAGGAACAAACTGATCTAGGGTAAAGATGAGCTTCGCTCGAAGGGATGTAATATCGATAAAAGACTTCACCAGAAAAGAAATCGATCACATACTAGACGTAGCTGATCTCATGGAGCCTCTGGCCAAGAAAGGCTCAGATATGCTCAAAGGGAAAATCATGGCGACGCTTTTCTTTGAACCTAGCACAAGAACCAGATTGAGCTTTGAGTCTGCGATGAATAGGCTTGGAGGTTATGCGCTTGGTTTCGCTGAGGCGAAAGTGACATCGGTTGAGAAGGGTGAGAATCTGGCGGATACGGTGCGGGTGGTGGAGAATTATGCTGACACACTCGTCATAAGGCATCCTTTGGAGGGGGCGCCTCGATTAGCCGCTGAATTCTCCAACATCCCAGTGATTAATGCTGGTTCCGGTGCAGAAGAACATCCCACACAGGCGTTGTTAGATCTATACACCATAAAGAGGGAACTTGGCCGAATAGACGGCTTGACCATAGCACTAGTCGGCGACCTAAGATATGGAAGAACAGTTCACTCCTTAGCCTATGCACTGTCATCTTACGGCACTAAACTTTTCCTCATCTCTCCTGAGCTTTTGAGAATGCGCCGTGAAGTGCTGGACGATGTGAG
Organism: uncultured Candidatus Bathyarchaeia archaeon; assembly: GCA_964487485.1. Lineage (GTDB taxonomy): Archaea > Thermoproteota > Bathyarchaeia > 40CM-2-53-6 > CAZAQQ01 > CAZAQQ01. The sequence continues at coordinate 19,405 of CAZAQQ010000001.1, forward strand.
TGCAAGAATAGAGGTAAAAGAATTGGAGAACATTGAAGATGTGATCTCCAAACTAGATGTTATCTACATGACGCGCATCCAAAAAGAAAGATTCGCTGACTTGGCAGAATATGAGAAAATCAAAGGGTTCTATAGGCTGACGCCTAAAGAACTGAGAAACTCAAAAGAAAAAGCCATTGTTATGCACCCCCTCCCGAGAGTAGATGAGGTCTCTTTCGAAGTGGACTATACATCGCATGCAAAATACTTCAAGCAGGTCTGGTACGGTCTCCTCGTCAGGATGGCCCTCCTAGGTTTAGTCTTGGGTGGAATAGAGTAAGCTAGTTTAGGGCTTAAAGGCCAACAACCGGAAAGTTGTTAAAGGTTATCTTTTAGTCGATTTCCCTCACATGATCATGCTTCTAGAGTCGTACCGACGCCTATCTGAAAGCTCAGCTCTTTTCCCCACATTCCATCCTTTAACCCTTTGGTAATATCCGGTTATCCTAGACCACCACTCCAACGAATCGCCAGTTGCCCCGCAGCTTGGACACTTTTCCAACAACCCCTGTTCGAGTTTCGAGCATTGGGTGCAAACGGTCAAGTCCGTCGTGTATGCGAAATATGATGCTAATGTTCCTGTGGCAAGTCTTCTCGTAAATTGCCAAAGTGACTCGAAGTTGGGATGGCTTTCCCCGAGCCAAACATGTGTTATGGCGCCGCCTCTTGTCAATGGGTGGAAGCTGGCTTCTATGCTGATGCGTTGTGCCAACGGCAGATCGGCTGAAGGTCTAACGTGAGCGCTGTTTGTGTAGTACAGCGCGCCTGTCTTCTCATCGCCTTGAACAACAGCTTTTTCGCCAAATCTTCTTCGATCAATCAAAGCAAGTCTGTGGCATGTACTTTCAGCTGGAGTTTGCAGGCATCCGAAACGAAGGTTAGACTCTTTCGAAAATCTTTCAGCCTCATCCACCATCTGCTTGATTACTTTGAGACCGAAGCGCCATGCATCAGTACTTTCATGCAACTCTTGGCCTAAGTGGGCTTTCAACATCTCGTTTAATCCTATGAAACCAATGTTCAACACTTGTTTGTCAAGCTTAAGATAGGTTTCGCCTTCGCAATCCATACAGGCGAAAGGAAGAGCCCCCTCCTTCATACGCTTCTTGATGACTTCGCGCTTCAACTCAAGGACTTTTCTTGCCACAAGCAACCTTTCGTTAAGGATTTCAAAGAGTCTACTGTCACTTCCATTTGATTCCAACGCGATTCTCGGCAGATTCACAGTGACCATTTGAAGGCTACCCATCCTAACCTTCCCCTCATAAAAGTCCTTGAGTTCCTCGCCATCGGGGGTGAATATTAGTCGGCAACATTGCGAGTTCACTATGTCAGGCATGTAATCTGGACAAAGGTTCAGGAAGTAGGGTGAACCAAACTTAGCAGCCAATCTGGCTACTTTAAGGTACTCTTCCTCGTAGTTGTTCAAGTACTCTCTTCGCAACTTTATTTCTGGCTTGGGAAAATTGAACGGCCTTCCTTGATAGTCTCCCTGAAGGTAAACGTCAACGATGGCATTGAAGAAAGCATTAGCTTCCTCGGCATAATCGCCGTAGGTGTCGGGGCCAATTTTTCCACCGGGCAGGACAGCTGGAACGTCTTCTGATATTTTTGGAACAGAGCACTCGAGGGCTATTGAGGAAAAAACGGTTTGCCCGCCCCTGGCAACATACATCTGAGACATTTCATAAATGAACATTTGAGCTAGTTGCTTTATTTTCTCGTAGCTTAGGCCGCGCATGAAAGGTGCTAACCAAACATTAAAGAAATCATAGCCCTGCCCTCCCGCCCAGTTTGTTTGAGCAGCAGCCAAAGCCTTGGCGGCATGAAGAATGGCCACCTCAGGATGTTTGGCAGGACCAGCAATAGATGTGTGAACACCTTGACCGTCAACCACCAGCCCTCTACTTAAGAAAAATCGGAGATCATGCTCTTGACAGAAGGGTCTAGTTACGAAATATTCGAGGTCGTGTATGTGTATCCAACCGTCTATATGCGCATCAGCCAAGTGGGGCGGCAGAATTGAAAGGAGAGCATACTGGCTGAAAACCGTGTCAGCAGCAAGTTTATGAATGGTCTCCGGATTGTGCTGCAGGTTTGCATTCTCAAAATCGCCATCCCTCATTAGCGCAGTCACGTCGTAGACAGGCATTCCAAGGCGCGTATACTTGGCTCTTTCACCTACATATCCATGCTCAAGGAGTGCTGCGCAAACCAGTTCACGAATGAGGGGTGCCGATAGAAATGAAGGTCCCATTCTTCGAACTTTTTCAGCAACCTCATCGGCTATCTTTTCAGCAGTTTCCTCCCCAACACCTACTTCACGTAGCAACGACTCCCTAATCTTACTTCTGTCAAAGTGCTCGAACTGTATTCTCGAAGTCCTGACGGGAGGAAAATACTTGATGGAGTCGACTGCATTCTTAACCTGTGTACGCTGCAAGTCAGAGTAAACCTCTTTTGTAATAGCGAGCTAAAGACTAGGTAAGAAGTGCGTTATTTAAATTTTTATACAGAACAATATAAAAAAACAATGTTCGACGCCCCGGAAAGTTACTCATACTGTTCACAGCGGTTCTGGCCAATCCAAACTAGCCTGAATTGGACAGAACCTTCAGGGCAGGGAGTAGCAAATACGTTTCTCAAGGGATCTCCGTTTCGAATCTGGCCAAAGGACTGTTGGCGTGTATGTGGCTGAAGAACGACCGTAGTAAGTAAGCGAATCCGTGCCGCAATTTGGGCATTTGGAAAGCATTCCCACAAACGCCTTCTCGCATTTCATGCAATAGGAATAGTTGTTGGTGTATGTGAAAAATCGAAGACCTTTCCTCACAATATCTTGCGTCATCCTCAGTAGCGCCTTAGGGCTGTGGCTGACTGGAGTTAGGCAAATGGATGCTAAGCATCCTCCGGTTGTTAATGTTTGAACTTCACTCTCGATTCGAACTCTCTCTTCAAGCGAGATCTTTGAGGACAAGGGCAACGCAAACAGGTCAGTGTAGTGCGGATGACCTTTCGATCCCTCTATGACTGTTGCCGATAAACCATATTTCTCAACGTCTAGTTCAGCTAGCCTACAAGCTGCATCATCTCCAGGGCGCTGAGCAACAGCAAATCTAATGTTTGACTCACGGGAAAACGACTTGGCATAGCTGGATATTTCACGAACTATCCTGAGGGCAAACTTTAGAGACTCCTCATCCTTGGGGAGACTTGCCCCAGTATGAGCTGAAACGGCTTCGTTCAAACCTATGAAGCTCAGAGCGTAGCTTGCATTTCTATCGTAGAAATAAGGTGAACCCTCACCGAATCCCTTGAGAAGTGGTAGGAGGTTCTGCCGTAATCTCTCATTAAGCGCCTTCTTCTTCACTTTGAATGCTTCTATTGCCGTCTTAACCGATGCCTCCAGCAAAGAGAAGAATTTACTGTCGTTTCCATCAGATTCATAAGCCTGTCTCGGGAGGTTTAGGAAAACGGTGTCTGCGCATCCAGTTCTAATACAGTCTGTTTCCCAGTAGCCGCTCCAATCGTCGTTCAACTGCATACCGCTAGCCATGGCGGTTATTTTACTGCTTTTACCCAGAGAAAGGAAGTATGGGGCGCAAAACTTTGCAGCCAATTCATGGGCTTTCAAGAGATTCTTCTTTGCAGAATCATCTTGCAACAAATGATCTCTTAGCTTGAGGATGAATCTGGGATTAAATAGCGGCTTAGTTGAGGATGCTTCAATTGCAGCCTCAAGGGATAACTCCAAAATGAGGTTGGCCTCCTCCACATAATCCCCGTAAACACCCGCCTTAACCCCGCCTTGCCCTATCGCCTCAACATCAAGAAAGAAATCAGGTACACCAAACTCGAAGCCAAGTGAGAGTCCACCATGAGCCTGATGGGAAAGAACATCCTCACGTAGACCAGCGAAGAAAATGCTAAGGTTCTCCTTCAATTGTTCATGGGCTAATCCCTTCGCGAAGGGCGCCAAAAAAACATTGAACATATCGAAGGATTGTTCTCCTGAAATCTCAGCTTTAGAAAGCCTGTGAACATTCTGCAACAGTGCCAAGGCTGCTTCAAACGTCTGTGGTGCTTTTAGAGTGGGAATGCCGTTTTTGAAGAAATAGCGGCAGTCATGCTGAATTTCGCTAGGCTTTAGAACCCAGTTAGGAAGATTATCGAGATGTATCAACCCGGAAAGATGGGAGTCCGCCACCTCCCTTGGCAGGGAGTCGAGGAGAACAAATTCTCCCATCACAGAGTAACCAGCAGCGTCCTTAACGGCATCAACATCAAGCATCTGCTCGCTTGCAGTCTTAAACAGCTGAGTTACATCGTACACAGGCATACCTAGCCTAGTTAACTTGTGCCTATACTCCTCCAGTTTTCTCTCTATCAAAATGGCATTAACAAATTCGCGAATTAGAGGAGCAGTTAAATAGGTGGTCTTAAGTCGCAGGAGTCGCTCTTCAGCTTCAGCAGCGATTTCTTGTGCAAGTTCAAAGGGAAGGCCAGCTTCGTTAGAAAGCGACCCAACAATCTTATCTCTATCAAATTCCTCTATGGCAAAGCGGGAAGTTCGTACGAAAAGTCTGCCTTTTCTAACTGCCACGTACTCCTCCACATCTCTGGCAAAATTAACAACCATCCTGCCGAGCTCAGTTATCCCGTAGTTCTTCGTTTCCTTATCGACATCAACGAGTCCCCCTTCAACGATGCTCTTCAGGTGATATACGAATCTTCCAGCATCTCTAACTGGATCGAGCTTAAGGGAGAACATGATCTCAGTGTATGAGAGGGGGCCTTTTGTAGCCAGAAGCTTCAGAATTTGCAT
>CAZAQQ010000001.1:24368-27232 GCA_964487485.1 uncultured Candidatus Bathyarchaeia archaeon
CTTACGAGAGCTTGATTTCGCACCACCATATTCCTTTCCAAACGATAGGCATGTCGCTTGTAGAACCACTTCTTGATAATCTCAACCAAACCTAGGTAAACACCGATTAACCCCGCAAGAATTATGAAGAATGCGATTGGTGGTTCTACGAATCTGAATGGTATACTTAATGGTGTGAGTGGCATTATTAACGCGATGCCAACTATGCCTAAACTGCTGAGGAGCAAAGGCATGCTTGGCTTACTCTTATAGAAAGGCGTTTTTCTCGTCCTTATAACGAAGATAACTAACGTCTGGCTGCACAAAGACTCAAGGAACCAAGCAGTCTGAAACATCGGTTCAGTCGCACTGAAGATAAGCAACATTATGAAAAATGTTAGGAAGTCAAAAATAGAACTAATCGGCCCAAAGGATATCATAAATTTCCTTACGAATGAGATATCCCATCTTTTCGGTCTTTCAATGTATTCTTTATCAACATTATCGGTCGGTATAGTCATCTCAGACAAGTCGTAAAGCAGGTTGTTCAAAAGTATTTGTATTGGAAGCATAGGCAAGAATGGCAGAAATAGAGATGCTCCGGCGACACTAAACATGTTGCCGAAATTCGAGCTTGTTCCCATCATAACATATTTCATAGTGTTGCCGAAGGTTTTTCGCCCTTCTAAGACGCCTTCTTTAAGCACTGTCAAGCTTTTACGCAAGAGTATGATGTCTGCAGACTCTTTCGCCACATCCACAGCATTATCAACCGATATACCGACATCCGACATCTTAAGAGAAGATGCATCGTTGATACCGTCTCCGAGAAACCCAACCACGTGGCCATTATTCTTCAATACATTCATGATTCTGTCTTTCTCAGACGGCGATACTCTGGCGAAGATGTTTGCTTCTTCTACTACTCTCGCCAAAGCATCATTTCTCATCTGCGAAATTTCGCTTCCGAGGACAACGCCTCTGACTTCGAAACCCAACTGTTCACATATTTTTTTCGTAACTAACTCGTTGTCACCTGTAAGAATTTTCAACTCCACACCAGCTTTGCTTAATAGCTGCGTGGATTTCCTAGCAGTCCCTTTGGGCGGATCAATGAACGCTACGAAACCCAAGAATGTCATGTCACTTTCGTCGTCTACGGAGTATACTGTCTTCTCCACTCTGAGCTTCTTATACGAAACTCCCAAAACTCTGAATCCTTCAGAGCTCAAGCTGCAATACTTTTTCTCGATTTTCCCCTGCAAATCGCTTGTCAAATCGAACGTCTTGCCTGCTAGCTCACAATATGAACAGACTTTGGCAATTTCTTCAGGAGCTCCCTTGGCAATCAGAAACCTCTGCCTCTCGAACTCGACAGCGACCGAAACCCGTTTTCTTATGAAATCAAACGGAACCTCGTCTACTTTCTGGTAGCCTTTCACATCAACATCTTTATGTCGAAGTATGGCCTCATCGAGAGGGCTTTTCAGCCCTGTTTCATAATAACTGTTCAAGAAGGAGTATAACAGTACCTTTTCATCATCGTTGCCTTCAATATCCACATGTAGTACAAGTGTTATCCTGTTCTCCGTAAGCGTACCTGTTTTGTCCGTGCATAAAACGTCCATGCTTCCAAAATTTTGAATCGATGCCAGACGCTTTACAATGACGCCTTTCTTAGACATCGAAAGCGCGCCCTTTGAGAGGTTGACAGAGAGAATCATTGGCAAAAGTTCAGGCGTCAAACCTACTGCGAGAGCCACAGCGAAAAGAAGCGATTGTAACACGCCATGTCTGAAAAGCGCGTTTATGAAAAAGACAAACAAGACGAGAAGAAAAGTGACCTCCATTATTAAGAAACCGAATTTTCTAAGCCCTCTCTCGAACTCGGTTTCACGCTCTCTTGCAATGAGCCCTTTGGCAATTTTTCCATACTCTGTAAAGTTTCCAGTTTTCAACACAACAGCGGTTGCTGTACCGCTCACAACTGAGGTTCCCAAGAAAAGGCAGTTGTTCCATTCAGTTATGGCCTCACCCTTCACCTTCAAGGGTGCAGCTGTTTTCTCAACTGGAAACGATTCACCCGTCAGCGCTGACTGATCCATGAACAAATCTTTCGCATTGATTACTCTCGCATCCGCCGGCACTATGTCTCCGGCTGAAAGGCACACTACATCGCCCGGAACTATTTCGGAAAGCTTCACCTCCCGTTTAACACCGTCTCTGAACGCCGTTGCAGTAGTAGGCACCTTCCCCCTCAGCATCTCAGCGGCTTTCTCAGCCTTGGATTCCTGATAAAAGTCAAGAACCACGCTTACAAGTACTATCGAAAATATGATGGCGGCGTTCGCTATCTCTCCGAAAAAACCTGAAATTAGTCCTGCAATCAGCAATATTATTACCAAGGGGCTTCTGAAATGAAAAAGAAATTCAACGATAGCAGTTCGTTCCTTTCTTTTGGCAATTTCATTGTAGCCATAGGTCCTAAGGCGACTTTCCGCTTCCTGGGAAGCAATGCCTGACTGAGAAGTGTCCAAACGAACAAGAAGCTCATCAATCGGCAGACCTAGAAGCTCGTCCGTGCTACCTATTGACGACGCCCAGCTCGAAGTATTGCTTACACCCGTCTTTTCTGCAGTGTTAGGGCTCCTCATCACTCTCACGAGCTGAGCTAACGTCTGATGAAGACCATGTGATTCTTGTGAGCGTTTAAACAATGCGACGCTGACGAGGTGACGCTTTGGAGACGGCGATGCCTATATTATTAAGTGTTTCGATCACTCCTCATGTGTCAACACCTGCTTTGAAAGGAGACTCTTATAGGCTCTCGGGTCAATGACGCCCTAACAAATTTATGAGCGTACCCCACACCACTTCATAAGCAG
>CAZAQQ010000002.1:0-5061 GCA_964487485.1 uncultured Candidatus Bathyarchaeia archaeon
CGTGGACACCTTCAAGGGAATTGAAGAGATGCTGCCAGAAATGGCAAAGCCGGAGCTTGAAAGAAAACTCAAGGACTGGAACGAGTATGTGTCACGCCGTTGCGGGAACCTGCTTGTATCGAGACGCTTTGTTCTCGGAGTTCCGGGGACGTACCATCTTTGCTACTATTCGGAGAAGCCTTTCGTAGGTCCAGGGATTGCATGGCAGATGATCAATGTTTCCGATGAGGATGCGAAGATCCTCACCATCTGGATGAACAGTAGTCTCAATTTTGCCCAGGTTCTCGTTAACAAGATTCATGATGTTTGGATAGACTTCCACGAGTATGTCTTCCTAAGCAACCTGACACTCGACCCGTCGAAGCTGTCGACTGAAGCGAAAAAGAAGCTCCTTACTCTGTTTGAAGAGACCCGGCTGTCAAAGTTTGATAATCTTTCAGACCAGTTCTTCCGCAGGTCGCCGCTAAGAGAGAAAATTGACCGTACGGTGCTAGAGGTTCTCGGAGTGAGCCAGCCTGAAGCGGAGGACTTGTTGCATAGATTGTATGCAAGCCTAACTGAGGAACTTCAGAGAATTCAACAACTGCTTCCTGGCGCCGAACAGCTTCAAGAAGAAAAAACTGAGGTAGCCGAAAGCTAGCTCCTCAGGTTTGAACCTCAAGCTGTCAGTGGAATCTAGATCCATGTGCCAGACTTGAATCCAGCAAAAACTAACACCCTTTCGTGCAAAATTGGAACGAATGTGCCGTTGTAACGAAACCAATTAGACCCAGATAAATGGTAGCCTCATCAAACAAAGCTTAGAGCACCACACCAAATGTAACATATCGAAAACAACAAACTAAGATTCAACAGAACGACTTATGATAAGGCTTAATAGCTTGCTGTGTCGTCTGAATTTCCTGTTTGTGTGGTTTAGATCTAACAATAGCCAAGACACATTGTAGATGTTGGGTGAATGCCTGAAAAAGAAACGGATGCCCATTAGATTGTTTGGAAGGTTAATTGATTGGAGCCTATTCGTTTTGTGGAAAAAGGAAATGTTCCAAAAAATCCTATTTTGCTGACTGGTCTTCCAGACGTAGGCCTTGTCGGCGTTGTCGCCCTATCTCACTGCGTTTCCTTTTTGAAAATGGACGAGGTAGCTTCTGTGGAGTCCGATATCTTTCCTCCAATAGTTGTTCTTCATGGAGGGATTCCCAAATCTCCCATAAGGGTCTTCTCGAAAGAATCTATTACTGCTTTAGTTGCAGAGATGGCCATTCCCGCCGCCGCGATTAATCAGCTTGCTAACACAATCGTCGGGTGGGCTTCTTCTAAGAACGCTGAGCTGCTGATTTGCATCGGCGGCATGGCTGTTCAGAACCGCCAAGACATAGAACAGCCCAAAGTCTTCGCGGCATTGTCTGATAAAGCTGTTTCTGACAAGCTTCGCGGAGCCGCTGAGATTATGGAAGAGGGATACATAGTCGGCCCATATGCATTGATACTTAAGAAATGTGCTGATCTTAACATTCCAGCTATCGCGTTGCTAACTCAGTCCTTTTACAACTACCCCGATCCAGAAGCCGCTGCGGCTGCAGTCGCCTCGCTGAACAAGATTCTTGACCTAAAAGTTGACACTTCAGAACTCTTGAGTAAAGGCGAGGAAATAAGGTTGCGTGCGAAGGACACTATGAGGCGAACTCAGGCGGAAATGGCGAAGATGAACAAGGCTCAGGAGTATGAGGTTCCACCACTTTACATGTGAGGTGTGAAGAGTGAGTAGGGAAAGGAGAAGAACATTTTTCGATATGGTCGACGCCTACTTCAAGCGGGCTGAACACATAGCTGAAAGAATCCTAGTTTCTGGGTGGAATGAAATATCATCTTGCATTGAACCCTTATCCAGCGTGTTCGTAGGGACGAACGACGTAATCGTAACTGTCGATCTTCCTTACGCAGATTCAAAATCCGTTAGGGTGAAAGTCATTGGTGAAGGTGCTATAGAAGTTAAGGCCCAGACGACTCGGACGATAAATTTGTATGACCTTGGTCTAAAGCATAGAAGCGGCATATTCTCGTCTTACCACGGAATTATTCACATTCCCGTCCCAGTTGAGGAGCGTGGAGTGACCCGCAGCTTTAAACGGGGCATCTTGGAAATTCGTCTGCCAAGAACTGTTTGATTCTACTTGCTGACTTAATATCCGTTAGAAAAGGATAACCTTCCTAACGGAACTTACGGCTTTTTGAGCGAAAATGTATTGTGCTAGGATCTCTTGTCCTTAGATTTTTCAATTTTTTCTAGGACTGCCGTTATAAGCAACGGGAAATAAGTAACCATATCTCCTGTTATTGTGACAAACTTCCCAGTCTCACGTATTTTACGCCAGCTTATCGCTTCTTCCAATGGTGCGCCGCTTAATCCTCCTGGTTCTGGGCGATCCATGGTGATTTGAACAGCGGCGTCCATTCCCTCGCGCAGAATATTTGCTACCAGTACGTGATGCTTAGGAACTCCTCCACCAAGAATTATGGCTCCTGTCTTCTTCGCCTCCATAGCTATCTCCATCAACTTATTCATGTCAAGCATAGGGTCAACTCTAAGTTTATTGATCTGGCCATAAGTCCAAAGATTAAGTCCAATCATTGAATCTAAAAATGCTGGTGAAAAAATCTTGACGTTGTGTTCCGCAGCTTTTGCAAGAATTGAATTTGAGTCCTTAAGTTTCTTACCTATTTCCTCAACTAATTCGTATACAGCTATTCTTTCCCTTCTTCGCTCAGGTAATTCATCAAGGATTCGGTAAGCCGATTTTTCCAGAGCTTCAAAGGCTTTTTGTTCGACATATATGTCGCCAATCCGTCCAATTCCTTTCCCTCTCAGCTTTACGTCGTTCACTGGGGAAGCTCCCTTTAGGTGTCGGTAGCCCAATGCTTCTACCAAGTCGTGGACTATGTTCGCCCCGGTGGTTATTATTGCATCTACATAATTCATTTCAACTAGATCTCTAATCACTAGGCGTAAGCCTCCTGCTACTGCTGGGCCAGCTAGGGACAAGAAAACAGTGAACTCTGGATCGGTGAACATGTTGAAGATTATTTTGGCCCCTGAGCCTAACTTACCTGCACCTAGGACCCCGCATTTGTCCATTTCTTCCAGAAGTTCGCCTACAGTCATCCTCGGTTTTATCTTCATTTGCTGAACATAAGCCATGGCTCTAACTAGCTCTAGAACCGTAATCTGTCACGGTTGGACTTTTCACTAGGACTTCGTCCTCATTATTTTCTTTTTTCCGAGCATGCTCCAATATTCAACTTCTACGCCTGAGCTGAGCTTACTCCTCATGTCCTCTTCAGCGGGTAAAGGAGTTTCAAATGTTTGGTAGGTCTCCAAGTCCATAAGTTGAACCATGTCGCCTACAACAGCTATTACTTGGCCGCTCCTTTTATCGATCATGGGAACCTCAATCTTCGCATCGACAGGACTTATTATACTCCTCTTCTGATTGGTGAAGACCCCTATCCCTACTATTCTTGCTTTGGCCGCGCCGTGTTTCCCAGGCTTTGACTTTTCATATTCAACTATCTTGCAAGGCTCATCCTCGATGACTATGTACTGCCCAATCCTTAAGCTCCCAACATCCACCGGCTTACTCATAGTTCGCCCTCGCTAAATCGATTCGTGATAAACATAATGCTGTATCTAGAAAAGGCTTACTATGCGCAGACAGCGAAAAACAGATGGCGTAAATGTCAGATTTATAATCGAAGAGTCTTCATAGTTATCCTCGCTGTGTTTGTCCATGTTTAGGGAAATAGGCTTGGTTTCAAGACTGGACAGCGAAGACGCGTTGAAGTTAGCAGCTGAAATCCATCGCTTTCTTTCTTCTAAACGTTTAGCAATCTTCCCTGAAGCTGAATTTGCTCGACTTGGCAGGTTGAGGGGGGGAAGGCGTTTCTCTGAAATGGATGTGGATTTGATCATAACAGTTGGAGGCGACGGAACCGTGCTGAAGACTTCAATGCTAATCCCTAGGCCGGACACGCCAATTCTAGCTGTAAATATGGGCAGACGCGGGTACTTAGCAGAAGTCCAGCCTGAGGACGCTATTAAAGCAATTCAGAACTGTTTGGAGGGTAAGTATAGGCTAGAAGAGAATGTCAAGCTTTCTGTGTCCTTGGATGATAAGCAACTCGCTGACGGCCTAAACGAGGTTTTGATAGCTCCGACTCTTCCTTCTAAGGTGCTTCGTTTCAACATGAAGTTAGGCGGCAACCCGTTTCTGAGATCTGGCGGGGACGGTCTTATCGTCGCTACTCCAACAGGATCCACAGCTCATGCTTTGTCAGCTGGAGGACCTATTCTTGACCCATCTCTTGAAGCATTCGTGGTGGTTTTGATCTGTCCAGTTGAACCTATCCGCCCAGTTGTGATCCCTGCGGAAAGAAATCTCGAATTTAGGCTGACTGATGCTGGTTCAAAAGCAACCGTCGTCATAGATGGGCGTTACCAGAAAGATCTCTCGCCCAGATCGTCTGTGAAAATTGGGAGGTCAAAGCATAAGGCAGTTTTCGTGAGGTTTGCTAATAATCGGCTAGGCCGAAGCCTGATGCGGTTTCAGGCTCCGGAGCGAAAAATAACTTGAAAGTTTTGGTTCTAGATACCTCCGCCTTCATAATCGGCTTCAACCCGCTTTCAGCAGGGCTGATATCGTACTCTGTTCCAGCTGTTGAGAGAGAACTTCAACCCGGCGGTTTCGCATCCGTCCGCTACAAAACTTCACGCGAATTAGGCCGTTTGATCATACGGATGCCGAGCAACTCTTCCCACAGAGCGGTCTTAGACAAATCCATGGAACTAGGCGAGAAATATGAGCTCTCTGAGGCTGACGTACAAGTTCTAGCTTTAGCTCTAGATCTTGAGAGGGAAGGAAAGGCACCGGTTGTCGTGAGTGATGATTACTCAATTCAGAATGTTGCTGAGCATCTTGCTCTACAATATTCCTCTATGGCCACTTTCGGCATATCCTACGGCTTCAATTGGATTCGCTATTGTCCAGCTTGCTTTAGGAAATA
>CAZAQQ010000002.1:5161-25518 GCA_964487485.1 uncultured Candidatus Bathyarchaeia archaeon
TAGCGGAACTTGTGTCGAAAGCCCATAAACTCAAGTCGAAGGGGCTGTCCACATATGAGATTGCTGATGAGCTGAAAGTCCAACCGGATACTGTTGTTTGGCTCTTACTGCGTGGAAAGGAATCTCATGAAGCAGTACCCTTAACATATGATATCATTGTCGATTGGAGTCCAATAGGTTCAAGCGTCAAGCGCATATCTTCGGTTGGAGAAGCTCTGGCCGATCTCATTCGAGAGTCTATAGGGAAGGGTGAATTGAAGGAGCCTGATGTGGTGGCGGGAATCGAGGGGAGCGGAATGGTTATGGGCCTTGTTATGGCTGAAAAATTAGGTAAACCCTTTGCAGCGGTGAAACCCCAATCCGTTGCTGAGAAAGCGCCTGGCACCATCAATCCATCATACTCTTCAGTCGAGAATCGTAAAGCATTAATCGTCGACACTGTTGTGAGAGCTGGTGAAACTCATAAAGCTGCTGTCAAAACCCTGTTAGGCATGAAAGCAAAGCCTGTAGGAATAGCAGTCATAGCAAACAAATCTGGCAGAGATAGTGTTGAAGGCGTTCCCCTGAAGGCTTTGATAGAGCTGTTTCCAGTTTCAAAAAGTTAAGCGCTAACTCGCGTTGCTAGATTCTGTTGAAACCAGCTATGAAGTAGCCTGACCCATGAATGTGCGGATGAAATCTCTGCGTAAGTTTAGCCTCAGGTAAGGAAGAGGTCAAACCCTCTGAACCAAAAAAGAATTTTTGTTCCTCAAGCTCCAGCCCACATTTCTCAATGCCAAACCTTACAACCTCCTCACATTCATCCAACGTCAACGTACAAACGCTATAAACAACAGTTCCTCTAGGCTTGACCACTCTCGACGCTGCCCCGAGAATTTGCTTCTGGTATTTTGCTAAGGCTTGTATTTCGGCGTCAGATGCGTATTCATACAGCTTCGGCATGACGCCTAGGGCGCTGCAGGGAGGGTCTAGAATGCACCTGTCAGCTCTAGTTTCTGGAAAATCAATATGAAAGTATCTAGCGTCGTGAGGAATTAAGGTGACGTCCCGGCATCCCAAGCGCGTCAAGTTTTCTCTGGCGGTCGATATTTTTTGTTCATTTCTGTCTACGCCGACTATTTTTCCCGCATTTTCCGTTAGTTGACAAATGTGAGATAGTTTTCCGCCGGGTGAACATGTGAGGTCTACGATGTATTCATTCGGTTGAGGATCTAGAATTCGACCTGTGAGGATTGCTGGAAAAGATTGGGGGTAGATTAAGCCCTCCCTAAACTCTTCAGTTTCTCTTAGACTTGGAATTCTATACGCAGGATGCGTAACTTCGATCGCCAAACCTTTCCTGTAGGTTAGGATCTCAGTTTCACTCATTCTGGCAATTCCAGCACCGACTAATTGCGTGAACTCGTCAACTATTGTAACTCGATCGCCTCGACGAATTCCTCCACATCTTACAATACCAGGCGCGTAAAGATGGGCTCCCTGCAGAACTGACTCTGCAGCAAACTTGTCTGCTACCACCTTCTTTTCAAAAAGGGGTATTTCAAGCGGGCCCTCGATGGGGATGTAGAGGGCTTCTTGGATTTTTGAATGCATTCGAACCTGGAAGCCTTTTGCGCGGAATCTATCCACTATCTGATGGGGGTCTGTCTTCAATGTGTTAACTCGGAAATAGTAGTTTGACCCAGGTGTCCTTAGAGTTCGCAGAACCTTTTCCAAATCATTGCCGTAGATTTTTTCCAGCAATCTCACTACGTCAATTGAGAACCTGTGCAGAATACTCAATTCCTCTAGCGCGGTCAATGTAAGACCCGTCTGGAGCACCTGTGGTTTGAGCGTAGCCATGTGAACAGGGCATTATGCGTTGAAAGAGACGCAATTGTTTCTACTACGGTTGTTTCTAGGTGTACTCAGTGTGAGAAACACGGACCGTATGCTCTTATAATGGTTTCAATGTCATTCATCGCTGCCTCGTCTGCCCTTCCCTTTCTAATCCGCCTCTTCGCCACTTCCCTAACACTCCGATTTATGGCTGCATTATTCTGAGCTGTTGCGACTATGAGCTTGGCCTTAGTAATTATTCCATCTTCATTGGCGACATAGTGGTGGATAATAATACCCTCTGGTGACTCCACTGCCCCGATACCTTCTCCTGCCTTGAATCCAATTGGTTTTCTTATTTCGCTTCCGGTAAGATTTTTGTCAAGTATCTCTGAAGCTCTTTCAATAGCATATCTCAATTCGATTAGCCTAGCCCAATCGTAGAGCATAGTGTCGTGAGCCGGTCTTCTTGTATTCTTCTTGTATTCTTCAAATTCATCCTTTGCTAGCGGTGTGGCTATATCTGCAATAATATTTGTTCTGGCCAATGCACCTACGCGATATATTCCGCTCGGCCATCCAGCCTCCTTGTAGTATGCGAATTTGAGGTAGCTCCAAGGCTCAACATGTTCAGAAATGTGTTTTTGATAGTCAGAAGCTTCAAATTTTTGAGCTAAATCACCATCGGCATCTATGATTTTGATCTTTCCCTCGTAAAAGCTAAGTTTTCCATCATCCACAAGGCCCATGTAATAGGTTCTTTGAGAATCAAGATCTTGGATATACTGTTTCTTCTTAAGCAACTGATCTTTGGCTATCATTATAAGGTTTGAAATGTTTTCCTCATTTCCCTTTATGTCCCGCTTCAGTTCATCAACTTCTTCTTTCGTTAGCCTTTTAGCAACCCCACCAGGCATTGCGCTTACTGGATGTACCGCTCTTCCTCCGGACTTTCCGGTTATTTTTCGACCTAACTTCGCAACTTCCATGGTCATTCTTGCCAGTTCTTTGCGCTCCTCAATGATTTCGAATATGCCTCTGCCCTTTCCTTGACCGAATAGATCTGGAGTTGCTAAAAGGAAGTGTAAAGCATGACTTTGAATGAACTCACCCACCTGCATTAATTCTCTTGTGAGTATTCCCGTTTCTGTTGGCTCAACTCTCAGCGCCATATCGCATGCTTTGGCTGAAGCTAGGTGGTGTGAAACTGCGTTTGAGCCGCAAACCATCGATGTTATTCGAGGCGCTTCTTCAATAGGTCGACCTTGAAGGAATTTTTCAAAGCCTCTTAATTCAGGAACTTTGAAATAGCTATCTTTCACATTTCCTTTCTCATCTAGCTCTATGACTACTTTAGCATGTCCTTCTATTCGCGTCACCGGCCTTATCGTTAATGTTTGGGTTATAAGTCATCCTATCCTTCAATGATTTTCTTTTGGATTATCGAGGATGGTAGGCTGAATCTATATACAGTTCCCGCGATATCTTTGAAAGTCTCGACTAACTTTTCCGGTTGGGCTGGATGCTCACCTTCTATCTTGGCTATAGAAGCAAGCGCGCTAATCATTTTTGCTCCTTGATCCTGCACATTTTCAGGAGGCCCCATGCAGCCTCTGCAAGGCGAAGAGGATTTTAGGCACTCAGCCTCACACCCTGCTCTAGTAGTGAGGCCCAAACAAACGTAGCCCTGTTCAAGCAAGCATTCCCCTTGAGCAACCTCACCTTCGCCCCACCTCAAGATTCCATCGATTTTCCTACCACTCCTCCTCAGCTCACATTCATCACATACGATCGTCTTGGGCAGCTGGGGCCGTCCGCCAGATAGGAGGGTGCTCAGAAATTCTTTCGCTAGGTTTGCTGGAGGCGGGCATCCGGGAACAAAGTAATCGGCATCAATCACATGTTTGAAGGGCCTAACTATTTCCTCTAAGGCAGGCAATTCTTCTGAAGGCAAAACTGCAGTCTTCTTGGAAGGGCTTCTTGACTGAGAGTAAACGGTTTGAAGCAACTCTTCTAGGGCATAGAGGTTAGCTAGACCCGGGATTCCGCCTAGAGATGCGCATGACCCAAATCCTACTAAGGTTTTACTTGTTTTTCTCATCCACCTTATGTTTTCTAGATCTTCGTTCGTCCTCACGCAGCCGCTTAGAAGTGTCACATCCACATATGTGTCTAGGTTCTTCTTGTCCATTAACATTGGAGCGTATACTATCTCACAGTTCTTTGAAAGCAGTTCTTCATACAAGTCCATAAATGCTGTTTCGCAACCACCGCAGCCAGACAGGGTTTCCACTGCTACCTTCAGGTTCGTCATATGTTTACCACTTTCTTGGGGTTGGCCCAATTTTCTTCAATTCCTCTATGAATTCTCTAACTACATCTGCAAATCTTTCTCCTTCTGAAGCAGAAACCCACTCTAATCTCACTCTTCGACCTTCGAAGCCTAGCTCAGTCAACATTTTTTTCAGCAAAGCCATTCTTCTCTCCGCTATATGGTTTCCATTGATGAAGTGGCATTCCCCTAAATGGCAACCGACCACTAAAACGCCGTCCACACCGTTCTTCAAAGCGTTCAAAACAAAAGTGGGGTCCACTCTGCCGCTGCATGGAACCCGTATTATGCGGAGGTTGGGTGGATACTGTGCTTGGGTGCTTCCAGCCAAGTCAGCGGCAGCGTAGCCGCCCCAGCTGCAGAGAAAACCGAGTATGTATGGCTCAAACTCCTTTTCGCTCATTTTCCGTCTACCTGGCTATTGCCTGCTCAACCTGACTCATTATTTGCTCATCTGTGAAGTTGTTTGTCTCTACGGCTGCAGCGGGACAAGCTGCGGCGCAGACACCGCAGCCCCTGCACAAAGCTTCGTTGATCCTCGCCTTCTTTTCTTTGATGGTCACAGCATCGTAGGGACAGATGGAAGCGCATATACCGCATCCTCCGCAAAGCAGTTCATCGACCTTGGCGTAGTAGGGCTCAACCACATATTTCCCAGGTGTCATTAAGGTAGTCGCGCTTGAGGCAGCTGCCTTAGCTTGAGCCACGCTGTCTCCTATGTCCTTTGGTCCTGTGCAGGTTCCGCATACGAATACCCCGTCGACTAGGGTGTCCGCAGGCCTTAGCAGAGGATGAGCCTCTGAAAAGAATCCATTGACGCCTGTCGGGATTTTCAGGATTTTCTGAATGGTCTTTGTATCTTTGCTGGGCCTTATCCCTATAGAAAGCACAACCATGTCGGCCTTGACTTCTAGGTTTTTACCCGATTGATCCTTCGCTATGAGGGTGAGAGTTTTTGTTTTCGGATCCTCCCGTATTTCTGCGACTCCGCCTCTAACCAACTGTATTTCGTAGTTTCTCGCCGCTTTTCCAAATAATTCCTCAAATTCTCTTAACGGAGCCGCCAAATCTCCATAAAGAATGCAAACATCTATGTTCCTACTTCTTTCTTTTAGTTGACGAACTTGCTTTATCGTGTACATGCAGCAAATTCTTGAGCAATAGTTCCCCACTCCTCCATCTGTGGAACCTACGCATTGAACGTAGGCTACGCTTCTAGGTTCTTTCAGATCTGAAGGCCTCAAAACCCTGCCTTGGGTAGGTCCTCCAACACTTAACAACCTCTCCATTTCAAGGGCTGTTAGGACATTGGGGTAGGTTCCATACCCATATTTTCTATCGCCAGATGGTTCGTAGACTTCATAGCCCGTTGCAACTATTATCGTATCAACGCTTAATTCAATTTCACGCGGTATTTGGTCGTAATCGATTGCGTTGAAGGCGCAGACTTCTCTACAGCGGCCGCATGCTAACGGCGTCAGTCCAAGACAGCTTTTTTCGTCAAGCACGTAAGCTGACGGGACTGCTTGAGGAAATGGAATGTATATGGCTTTCCTCCAACCTAGGCCAGCGTTGAATTCATCTGGAACTTCCACAGGGCAAACTTTTGCACAGGCACCGCAGATGGTGCATCTCTTCTCGTCAACATACCTCGGTTTCTTCAAGATTTTCGCTTTGAAGTTTCCAACATGACCTTGAATCTCTTCCAGTTCTGCGTATGTAATTAGGTCTATGTTGGGGTGTTTCGCTACTTCAACCATTTTCGGGGTGAGAATGCAGGACGAGGAGTCGAATGATGGGAATGTCCTATCGAGTTGAGCCATTTTACCTCCGATGGACGGTGTTTTCTCCACTAGGTGAACATGAAATCCCGCTTTGGCCAAGTCGATGGCTGCGGAAATCCCGGCTATGCCCCCTCCGAGAATTAGAATCCTTTTTCCGATCTGCACCTCTCTGGGCCTTAAACCTTCAAGCCTTTCAGCCCTAGCTACCGCCATCCTCAGGAGGTCTTTCGCTATTTCCAGTGATTTTTCAGGCATACCTATATGTACCCAAGAGTCTTGTTCGCGAATATTGGCTATTTCTAGAAAGTAGGGATTCAAACCCTCATCGTCTAGAACCCTTCTGAACGTTGGTTCGTGTAGCGAAGGGCTGCAAGCTGCGATAACTACGCGATTGATCTTTCTCCTTTCAACATCCTTTCGGATTAACTGTTGTCCGGGCTCTGAACATAAATAAACATAATCTCTGGCGATGTTGACAGAAGACAACTCCTCGGCGTATTGCCTCAAAGCTTTAACATCTATTGTTCCAGCAATGTTTGTTCCACAGTGGCATATGTAGACGCCTGTTCTAACTCCTTCCGCCAACCTTCGCGCTCTCCATACGGTCCCTAACGTAGTTATAGCCCACTCTGAACGCTTCTACATTCAATTTTTCCGTCCCTTTAGGAACATAGTTTTCTATGGCTTTTTCAACAGATCCAGCATCAATCATGCGGCTGGCTGCCGCTATGGCTCCAACCATAACTATGTTGGCAACTATCTTCTTGCCCAATCGCTCCGCCATACGCATTGCTGGAACGGGCAGCGACTTCACATTTTTCATAGATTTATTATCTGCAACCATATCTGGATCAAATATGAGAACCGCGCCCGGTTTAACCTCGTCGACATACCTCTCATAAGCCTCTTGAGACATGACTGCAATTAGATCAGGCATCTCAACTTTCGGGTAATCAATTTCTTCATCCGCGATAACGATCTCTGATTTGCAGGCGCTTCCCCTAGCTTCTGGGCCGTAGGACTGGGTTTGAGTCGCATTCTTCCCTGCATAAATGGAGAAGGCTGAACCTAGAATAATTCCAGCAAGAACTACGCCCTGCCCCCCAAGACCAGCGATCCTAACCTCATATCGGGACATTCGTCACCTTACCTTCCTTCTCCAGCCTCTCCAATATTGCCTGCACCTGTTTTCTCAACAAATCCGTAAACTCAGGCTTCTCTGTGTCAACGAATTCTCCGACCACAATTTTGCTTGGGCTCACCTCAGCCTTTGAGGGGTCACTATGGTGTTGAACAACGCTTTTGTCCTTAAGCCAACTCATAGCGTCTAGGGGGGTTTCCCATCTATTTCTTCTTCCATAAAGTTCTGGACAGGGTGAAATAACTTCTATGAATGTGAACCCTTTTTTCAGCAAAGCTTTCTTCATGGATTCTCTGAGCCGCACAACATGGATTGCTGTCCACCTTGCAACATATACAGCCCCAGAGCCAGCTGCCAAGTGCACTAGGTTGAACGGATGCTCTATGTTTCCGTAGGGGGTAGTCGTCGTTTGGGTGTTGAGGAGGGTTGTTGGGCCGAGTTGGCCGCCTGTCATGGCGTAGTTGAAGTTGTTTGAGCAGATGACAGTTATGTCTATGTTCCTCCTAGCAGCATGGATGAAGTGGTTTCCACCAATTGCGAAAAGATCTCCGTCTCCACTTATTACAACGACTTTCAGATCAGGCCTCGCAGCCTTAACTCCAACGGCAACTGCTAAGGCGCGCCCATGCGTGGTGTGGAAGGCATCGGTATTCACATAGCCTGAAATTCTCCCTATGCACCCTATGCCAGATATGACTACGATTTTGTTCAAATCGTAGTTCAATTCACTTAGGGCTCGTAGGAATTCGCTTAGTATGATTCCGTTGCCGCACCCTCCACACCAGATATGGGGAATCATGCCTCTTCTGGTGTATTGTTCAAGAGGATGTTCAAGCGCCATCAACTTCGAACCCTCTCGATATTGGATAGTATTTCGCTAGGAGTTGGTAGGGCACCGCCAAGTTTCGGTAGGAAGGATACCTTTCTGTGATCAACCCTCCTTTCCACTTCCCCAAGAATTTGGCCGTAATTCATTTCCACAACTAGTATTTGTCCAACACTTTCAGCCAGTTTTTCCACTTGTTCTTCAGGGAAGGGCCACAATGTCACAAGCCTGAGTAAACCGACCTTAAGGCCTTTCTCTCTCGCCCTCTTAACAGCGGAAATAGAAGATCTCCCTATGCTGCCGTACGCGATAACTGCGATCTCCGCATCATCTAGGAACCTCCTATCCACTTTGATAATTTCGCCTTTGTTCCGCCGAATTTTGTCACATAGTCTTTGCACTAATTCTGCTTGTACTTCAGCGCTGTCTGTTTGAGGTTTTCCCTCCTGATCATGAGTTAAGCCAGTGGCGTAGGTTCTAAAACCGTCCCCGAAACATGCCATCGGTGGCACTAAGTCTGCATCCGGTTTGAAGGGCAAATATTCCCTTGGAGAAACCTTCGGTCTTTTTCGGTTAACTATGTTTATCTCTTCAGGTTTTGGTATAACCAGCTGCTCTCTTAGGTGGCCAACTATCTCGTCAGCCATTACTAAAGCTGGAACCCTAAACCTCTCGGAGAGATTAAAGGCCTCTATGGTGAGGTTGAACATTTCCTGAACTGAGGATGGAGCAAGAGCAATTATTTCATAGTCTCCGTGAGATCCCCATTTTGCCTGCATAATGTCTTGCTGGCCAGCTCTGGTGGGCTGACCAGTACTCGGCCCACTCCTCATTACGTCTACAACTACACAGGGAGTTTCGGTCATAACCGCTAAACCTATGTTTTCTTGCATAAGGCTGAATCCAGGCCCAGAGGTAGCGGTCATAGACTTGACGCCGGCATAGGAAGCTCCTATTACAGCCGCCATAGAAGCCAGTTCATCCTCCATTTGCAGGTAAGTGCCTACAACCTCAGGCAGTCTTCGAGCCATGTGTTCCGCAACTTCTGTAGCGGGCGTGATTGGGTACCCCGCAAAGAATCTACATCCCGCGGCAATAGCGCCCTCTGCACATGCAATATCGCCCTGCGTGAAGTAGGTTCCCGTGAGCACATCTCTTCTCATTTCTTCTCCTTTCTCCCGACGAGGAATATTGCCATATGTGGGCATATCGCCTCACACATTCCGCAACGCACACACTCTTCATCATTCTTTACTACGGGTGGGTGCACTCCATGAATGTTCAGCTTGTTTCCATAGCCCAGACCCTTTTTTGGGCAGAATTCTATGCAATAACCACATCCCTTGCACCTATCTCCAATCACGACTATCTCAGCTTCTTGCAACCTCAGTTTTCGTTGAGGAGAGAGAGGTTTTCTCGGCTGCTGAGTTTTCACGATTCTACAGTCTCCAACTCAGGATGTGATCATCTGGGAAACCCGTAGATGCGATATACAAAGAGCGAGACTGCCCACTTCTGCATTCTCTTCACAGCACTTGTATTAACAATATATTCTCCATAAACGCAAAAGTTAAACTCTTCCTTCAAGGTCAGGAAGGGATAAAGCTTTTCACTGCCCCGGCCACGCCCTTGTATGTTAAGGAGGACGTAATGTTGGAGAATGTTGGTGTTCATGAAAAGGGCGAAATCTCCGTTCAACATCTCATAGACTTCATAAAGTCGAATAGACGATTTAGCGAAGTCGGAGCCGTAGCGTGTTTTCTTGGATTCATGAGAGGCTATACAAGTGAAGGCGAGCAAGTTGCAGAGCTTGAGTTGGAAGCCTATAAGGAGCCGGCTGAAGAAGCTTTGAAGAAAATAGCTGAGGACATCAAGATTCGTCCGGGAATAGTTGATGCCGTCGTACATCACGTTACGGGTGAATTGAATATAGGGGACTTGATAATGGTTGCGATGGTAGCTGGTAGATCTAGAAAAGATGTTTTCCCAGCTTTGGTGGAAATGACGGAGCGGGTGAAAAGGGAAGCGCCCATATGGAAAAGGGAAACGTTGGCTACGGGAAAGTCATACTGGGTCAGTGAAAAAGAAGTCGATATATAACTATAGTTATATATTTGAGAAACTATTATTTAAAATGGTGAGGAGCGAGTAAATGAAATCTCCTATTGAACGTAAAGTAATTGCAGTTGAAGCTCCATGGTTGCTTCTGGAGGAAGTTATCAATCGAGGTTCCACAACATTTCCTAAAGAAGACTTGAAAACTGCTTATGACTGTATCCAATGCGGCGAATGCGTTGGAGGCTGTCCTTCCGGAAGAAGAACAGGTTGGCATGTCCGATCGACGATAAGGAAGATGCAACTTGGCCTGCGGGAAGAGCTTCTAAACAGTGACGAAATATGGCTTTGCACAACCTGCTACACCTGCCAAGAAAGATGTCCGCGCCAACTGATGATCACAGACCTTGTGCGGACCATAAGAAACATAGCTTTTGAGCAGGGACATGCCAAAGACAGCCACTTGAAGATCGCGAAGAACATGCTTGAACTTGGTCACACGGTTCCGCCGACAGAAGAAATGAAGAAGATGAGGGAAAGACTCGGCCTCAACGCGCTTCCACCTACAGCGCTACAGTTTCCAGAAGCCTTAAGCGAAGTTAAGAAACTGGCGGAAGCAACAGGATTCAGCAACAAGGTGAGTAAAGCGAAATGAAGTCCTACGCATATTTCTTGGGTTGTTTAACTCCCCTACGTTATCCAGGCATTGAAGCAACTACGAAGATTTCTATGAAGCAACTGGGCGTAGAACTCCTCGACATGAAAGGAGCTACTTGTTGCCCTGCTCCAGGGGTCTTCGGAAGCTTTGACCTTCAGTATTGGCTTTCCGTAGCTGCTAGGAACTTGGTTATAGCCCAGGACATGGGAGTAGACATTGCTGTCACGTGCAACGGTTGCTATGGAACCCTACAAGAAGCCAGCCACCTACTTGAAGACGAGGATAGAAGGAAACGTGTTAACGATTTACTTGGTAAAATAGGCAAGAGCTACGCAGGGAAAACCAAGGTTAAACATGTTAATGAGGTAATATCCGGAGATGTTGGATTCGAAAACCTGAAGAACAAAATGGTGAAGCCACTGAAGGGCCTAAGAGTGGTTGCGCATTACGGATGTCACTACTTGAAGCCTAGGAAGGTTCGCGGCCACGGTATTTTCGAGCAATATCACTTCATCGACGACCTTGCTAAACTTCTAGGTGCTGAAGCAATTGAATACAAAGATAAGGGGATGTGTTGCGGCGCAGGCGGCGGCGTCAGATCTGGGGAGCTGGATGTAGCTTTGGACTTCACATTAGAGAAGATTAAGAACATAGCCAACGTGAAAGCCGACTGCATAGTCAACCCATGTGCCTTTTGTCATCTTCAACTCGATAGAGGTCAGATAGAGCTCAGGGACCGAGGGTTACTGAAGGACACTATCCCAGTCGTCTTCGTAACTCAGCTATTAGGCTTGGCTCTAGGGTTGCCGCCGAAGAACCTCGGTCTATACGATAATCTTACACAACCCACCTATCTTGAAAAATTGGGATTAGGAGGTTAGAGTGAAAGATGTCCGTGAAACCGAAGGTCGGCGTATTTATTTGCGAATGTGGCGGAAACATCGGTGATGTAGTAGATGTTAAAGCCGCAAAAGAGGCTGTTGCAAAACTAGATGGCGTAGCCTTCGTAGAACACTATCCATACGTATGTTCTAAGCCCGGCCTAGCCTTGGTGAAGGATTCAATAAAGAAGCATGGTCTAAACAGAGTTGTTATCGGATCTTGCACAGCCCGCATGCACCAAATACTTTTCAAGGACACTGTCAAAGAAGCAGGCGTGAATGAGTATCTTCTGGAACGAGTGAACCTACGGGAGCAGTGCTCTTGGACTCATGCAAAGGATAAGGAGGGAGCTACTGAGAAGGCTGTAGATTTGTTAAGGGGAGGCGTTGAAAGAGCCAAGGCACTAAAGCCGTTGACTCCCATCGTTCAGAAAGTGAATCGAGAAGTCCTAGTAATTGGCGGCGGAGTGGCAGGAATGCTTTCTTCCCTCCAACTAGCAAATCTGGGCTATAATGTTCACATGGTTGAAAGACAACCGTCAATTGGAGGACACATGACTCAATTCAGCAAAGTCTTCCCAACACTAGATTGCTCACAATGCATAATAACCCCGAAAATGGTCGACGTAGCGCTAAACCCGAACATTCACCTCTACACGAACTCTGAAATTCAGGAGATATCTGGCTACCCAGGAAACTTCAAGGTCAAAACATTCATCAAACCAAGGGGCGTGGACATAGATAGATGCACTAACTGCGGCAGATGCACTGAGAAATGCCCTGTAACCGTCGAAAGCGAATTCGACGAGAGACTGGGCAAACGCAAGGCGATCTACATACCCTTCCCGCAAGCGGTTCCTGCGATTAGAACTGTAGACTTTGATCATTGCCTTTACAGGCTAAAAGGTGTATGTCAGGTTTGCAAGAAATTCTGCCCTGTCAATTGCGTTGACCTTGAAGACAAAGGCAAGACTTTGGAACTTCCATTCGGAGCAATTGTCGTAGCAACTGGCTACCAAATCCATAGCCTACCTGACTTTCCTGAGTATAGTCTCGGAAACCCAAATGTGATTAACGCCCTTCAAATGGAACGCCTTCTCTCAGTCACAGGTCCAACTGGCGGAAGAATACTACGGCCCGATAATAAGCAACCTCCGAAAAAGATTGCTTATGTCCTGTGCTGCGGGTCAAGAGACGCGAATAAGGGTGTGCCCTATTGCAGCAGGGTTTGCTGCATGTACGCTATCAAGCAATCACTGCTGATCAGAGAGTATTTCCCCGACATCCATGTCTGGATCTACTACATAGATATCCGAAGCTTTGGAAAGGGATATGAAGAATTCTACAAGAGAGCTCAACACGAAGGTGTCAACTTCATTCGGGGAAAAGTCTCTGAAGTAGAACCGGACAACGGGCAACTAATTGTGAGGGCTGAAGATTCAACCCTTCAAAGGCCTACTGAAAACAAAGTCGATATGGTTGTCCTATGCCCGGCGTTGATACCTGCAGAAGGAACAGATAAACTGGCTGCACAGCTAAGAACCCCCGTAGGAAGTGACCAGTACATGCTTGAGAAACATCCGAAACTCGACCCCGTTACTTCGCAATATGACGGAGTATACTTGGCAGGATGCATATCTGGGCTTAAGGACATAAGAGACACCTCAGTAGACGCTATGGCAGCCGCTGCGAAAACCGCTGAATTCTTGGGCAAAGGCGAGGTTGTAAAAGAACCCTACTTGGCTTTGTTGGCAAGCCCAGACAAATGCGACGCTTGCGGCGAATGCGTTAAGATATGTCCTCAAAAAGCAATTACAATTGAGGTAGGCAAAGCCAAAATTAACCAGATCCTATGCAATGGCTGTGGTCTATGCGTATCTACATGCCCCAAGAATGCCTTGGACTTAAGCGGATACACGGATGAGGCGATAAGAGCGCAGATAGATGGAATTTTGGCTGCTCCTTCCAAAAAAGCGAAAATATTGGCATTTGTGGAAAAGGAGTTGGTGTATACAGCAGTGGACATGGTAGGGCTTAACAGGACTGAGTATCCATCCTCTATCAGGATAATCCCACTGCCCTCCATTGGGAGGATTAAAGCTGGGCACGTACTCTATGCGTTTGCTAAAGGAGCAGACGGAGTAATTATGCTTGAAGCAACAAGAGAGGGGCCCTTAGGCGAGGCTCACAAAATCGCACTTGAGAGGGCCAATGAGTTTAGGAGGACGCTGGCGAAGAATAAAGTGCAACCAGCAAGGTTCATGGCCACAGATGTTTTCGTTCCAGAGTTCGCCAAGCTTTCGGAAATTTTCAAGAAATTCGATGAGATCGTACAATCCCTAGGTTCTCTCCAAGCCGAAAGAAGGAAAGCTATACCGACTCAATACTGAAAATGGGCTTTACGCCGGCGTTCTCAGGGGAGAGATACCCTCCCCTCCAATTTTATAGGGGCACCTCTGACTTGTCACAGAAAAGCAGTTTTAGCTTCCTCGCTAAAGCCACTTACGTCCAAAGCTCGATCCAATAGCAACCGCTGCAAGGTCTATTGGTGGCAACCCTGAAAAGACTAGCACCAATAGATCGACAATGATTCTGCTCTATCCTAAGATAGATGCGCAAAGGGAATTCAGTGTTTCATGAGCTTGCTGAACTCATTTTTTCACGTGCTCTTTTATCTCCCTCTTCGTCCACTCCACAGCCTTTTCTTTATAGTGTAGCTTCGGCAACTCTTCCTGTAGCTTGCTAGGCTCAACCACCGCTATCCATCCTTGCCCGTATGGGTCGTCATTTATCAGCCACGGTGTCTCCTCCATTTTCTCGTTAACTTGCACAACAACTCCGCTAACAGGCGCTATTATCTTCCCAACCCACTTTCCAGACTCAATGGTTCCAATGGGTTGGTCTTGCTGAAGTTCGTCTCCTTCAAATGGAAGAGATATCCGCTTCATTTTTCCGGCCAACTTTTGCGTGAAATCATCAAATCCTATACGAACTTTACCATCCTCAATTTTAACCCAACAGTGCTCTTCATGATAGTATAGATCATCGGGCAAATCATATTCCTCAACCTTAACCATATCAAGCTCCCCCTTCGATTCTGTTATCCCAGTATTTACGCGAATGCGTATATATATATAACTGATACAATTATAACTATAGTGATAATAAACGCGCTTGTAACTTCAAAATCTAGTCCGAAGAGTTGGTGATCAAAGTATGTTAGCCATGAAGCCTGACTTGGAAAGATTTTTGAAAGGTCTGGTGGGCAGCGATCGCTACGCGACGGAAGATCTGGAAACTACCTTATATGACCGAGATCTAGCACCGATCCCATCAATCGCTCTAACCTTGTTCAAAACAAGACCCACCGCCATAGTCCAGCCGATATCAACTGAAGAAATCTCAGAAATAGTTGCATATGCATTCAGAAATAGTATCCCAATAACTCCGAGGGGCGCAGCGACCTATGGTTTCGGTGGCGCCCTTGCCACAAGAAGTGGCCTGATGATTGACCTAAGGCGAATGAGGAAAATACTGAATTTTGATGAAAAGGGCTTAACAATTCGAGTTCAAGCAGGAATCACATGGAAAGAGCTGATCAACTACCTTGAATGGCGAGGTTACACAGTAGCAACCTATCCCTCCAGCGCTATCTCAGCCACAGTCGGCGGCTGGATCGCTACCGGAGGCTACGGATTTGGCTCTCTAAAATATGGCCATCTGAGTAAGCATGTCAAGTCAATGAAGGTTGTCTTACCTTCCTTCTCAAAGATGAGAAATATCGTGGATGTACCGTCTCAAGAATATCCATTAGAACTCTTCTTTGAAACCGAAGGAACCTTCGGAGTAATAACTGAAGTTGAGTTAAGAATTCGGGCCCTACCTGAAGCAACACTACCACTACTTGCGTCTTTCGAGGATGAAGGATCGATGTTCTCATTTGTTAACAAGCTGTTAACAAGCGACATTAAGCCTCACACAATAGAGTTCTTCGACCCTAACTACATATCACTCATGAATGAGATTGAGAAGACTGGGTTAGAGGCAAAGCCACATGTCATAGCCTTCTACGAGGGAAATAAGGAAGAAGTTCAGAAAGGGAAAGAAATCTTTTCACTTTTGGCCAGTCAATGCCGCGGCAAAATTGAAAGTACTGAAGCAGCTACGCACAAGTGGGAAAATCGTTTCAGCCTCATAAAGGTCAAAAGACTTGGTCCAACACTTCTGGGCCAAGATTTGGTCATTCCAAATGAGAAGCTGGAAAAATACGCGTCAATAGTACCTGAGATTGCGAAGAAGCATGACATGAAAGCGAGTTACAGCGGAATGATTGTCACGCCAGCAGATACCGTATTCATGCCCATGTTGCTCACTGATGAAAGGCGAAGATGGAAGTACATCATGGAACTCCCAGTATTGAAAGATCTATGTGACAAAGCTCTGGAGATCGGAGGCAAGCCCTACGGCCTTGGAATATGGAACCACTTCTATTTGAAGGAAGCATGGGGTGAAAAGAGGACGCTTGAACTCAGAAACATGAAGCGCAGAGTGGATCCAAAGGGAGTTATGAACCCCGACAAAATATTTGCTGTGAAAACAAGAATGGGCGTACCTCTCACTGGCTCTGGATACTCACTGGGCATGCGCTTATTGAAAGCCGCATCATTTCTAAAACCTATTTCAGGGAAAGCCAAAACACAGGAAAGGATAAGCGGGATTAAGCTATATTATTACCTAAGCGGTATTTTTGACGACCTTTACACCTGTGCCAAGTGCGGATATTGCGCCTCCGTTTGCCCAGCATTCACCGAAGTCGGATGGGAATCAATCACTACCAGAGGTAGAATCCACCTCTCACGCCGATGTGTAGAAAAGGGAGAACCACTTGTAGATCCAATGTTTGTGAAAAGGCTTTATCAGTGCACCCTTTGTGGTCGCTGCAAAGAATTCTGTCCAACAGGCATTGACACGGTTAATCTACTGACTACAATGCGCGAACACGCGGTTGAAACAAATCTGGCTCCAAGCAGAATCACCTCACTTCCTAAAACATTCGAAACAAATCATAACCCATTCGAAATGAAGCATGAATACAGAGTAAACTGGTTCGATGAAAGAGCTAGAGAGAACAAAAGGCTCATACGAAAGCTCGAGAAGCTCGACAGCTCTTTAGTTCAAAAGCTCAGATACACCCCGTTGAAAATAGATGACATAATCAAGCCTAAAGCGAAAGTTGTTTACTTTGTCGGATGCAACTCCTCATATTATGGAACCAACAGCGGCATAGCTGATGCCATGATACGTATCATGAGGGAAGCAGGCGAGGATTTCACCATACTCGGCCTTGACGAATGGTGCTGTGGGGATGCACTCGCCCTTGGCGGGCTTCCTAGATCGGTTGAGGAAATAGCGAAACATAATGTGGAGGCGATACGGAAGCGGGGAGCCGAGGTCGCTGTCTTTACATGTTCTGGTTGCTACAGAATGTTCAAACATGAGTATCCCAAGCTTCTGAAGCAGGATATGGGGTTCGAAGTGCTGCATTCCACAGAGTTACTGGAGAAGTACCTGAATGAGGGGAAGCTGAAAGTTCCAACGGAACCTGTCAAATTGACATATCACGATCCATGTGAGTTGGGACGGCTATCGGGAATTTATGAGCAGCCTAGGAATGTTCTCAGAAAGCAAGGTGTCGAAATTGTCGAAATGGTTGAGAACAAGAGAGATGCACTATGTTGCGGCGGAGGAGGACTCCTCAAGATGACAGATCAGCCGCTCAGCAAAGCTTTTGGTTCATCTCGAATCAAGCAGGTAGAGGACTGCGGCACCAATATAGTGATTACGGGGTGCCCGGCCTGCAAAATGACCTTGGAAGATGCCGCGGCGGAGAAAAAGAAGAACATCAAAGTCCTTGACATCGTCGAGTTCACCGCTCAACGTCTCAATCTGCTGCCTCCTGAAAAGTGATGCGGAACATCCAGTCGCTCTAGGCAGGGTCATGACAAGTTCTCAATTCACTCCAAGCTCCGAATAAAGCGCGCATATCGCAAACGCAAAAATAGTGCCTAGAACTTCAAAATTCGGCGGGAACAGCCTTGCTTAAGCAGATTTTGCTGCAATCCTACGGCTTTCTTTCCCAACAACTTCCATATCTAACCGCGCTTACCTTCTCCTTGGGAATGCTTTACAAAATAGGCAGATGGTTAGGGGGTAAGAACGAGCCGCCTTTCGAAGCGCCTCCCAAGAGGCGCATCACTCCTCTTTTTTGGTTTTTTCTCATTCTTAATCTGATTTTTTTTAGAAGAACGTTTCAGCGCTCGAAAAAGTTCTGGTTAGCCCTTTGGTCAATGCACATCTCAGGGGTTTTCATTGTTTTGCATCCTATCGCAGCAGGTTTAGGCTTTTTTGGCCTGAGCCCAGTAACTCAGCTCTTTGATGGGCTAGACGAGTTGATGGGACACTATCTACTAACCACCATTAGCATCACCGTCGGAGTAGTATTCTTGGGAGGGCTCCTGTCTCTACTGCTTCGCCGTATCATATTCAAGAATCCACGGCTTCTTTCAGTGCTTGATGACTGGGCAGCTCTTCTTCTCCTTGCAATAATATCCTTGGCCGGCGTAGGCATGCGGCTCATTGAGCCTCCGATCATTATGAGCAACCTTCTAGACCCAACCTTTGCCGCTGGCCTAAGTGAGGCTAAACTCATTTTCCTCAACATTCATGCGATTTTTGGGCAGCTTTTCATAGCATATTTCCCCTTCAGCAAGTCTGTCCACATAGTGTCTGGCCTCATCGTGATGGCTGCACGCGAAAGGAGGGGTAGGAAATATGGAATCTGGTAGGAAAGACCACGGTCAAAACATTGTAGACAAGCTTACAAAATTTCAGTTGATGCAGCTAGAGACGTGTACTCGCTGCTCCTTCTGCACGGACTACTGTCACGCTTTCGAGGAACTCTTGAGGCCTGATGTAGACCCTGCGACTAGGGCTAGGTACATGCTGAGCCTTGTAAAGAGAGAGAAAGGTTTGAAGGCTCTCCTCTTCGGACCCAAGCCAGTGAAGAAGGAGGAGCTTGAAAAGGCTGCTGAAGGCATCTATCGATGCACGTTATGCGGGCGCTGCACTCAGGCGTGTCCCTTTGGGATAGAAACAAAGATTCTATGGGAGAAGCTTCGTGCTCTAGTCCATGACTCCGACGCGAATCCTCCTAGTCTAAAGGACGTTGAAAAATCCCTAGAAGAACTGAAAGATCCCTTCCAATTGGGAAGTGACATGCGCCTCTTCTGGACTAAAAAGGCAAAACTCAAGGATGCTCCGACAAAAAGTAAAGCTGACATCGTCTACTTCGTCGGGTGCACCTCAGCCTCCCACCACACTGTAAACCGCACATTGCCCAACGCTGCAAGCCAAATTCTGAGACATATGGGAGAAGACTGGACCCTTTTAGGAGAGAAGGAATGGTGCTGCGGCTGCCCCTCCATCATGATGGGCGACGAAGAAACAGCAAAGCAACTTGCCCTACACAATGTTCAGGCAGTAGAGGAAACAGGCGCGCGAATGGTGACAGTCAGCTGCGCATCATGCTACAAAGCCTTCAGGTGGGAATACCCCAAACTAATAGGGCGAAGGCTCACATTCGAGGTCACTCACATCACAGAGCTCATAAGCAAATATTTGAAAGAGGGCAGAATCAAGCTAGAGCCAATGCACTCTAGGATCACCTATCACGATCCCTGCGACCTATCACGCTACGGAGGAGTAACCGAAGAGCCCAGGCAAATCCTCAACTCCATCACTAAGAATTTCGTGGAAATGCCTGAGAACAGGGAGGATACAAGGTGCTGCGGCGGAGGAGGATTACTTCCAACAATCGACAATGACCTAAGACTCAAGAGCGCCACGAAAAGGGTTCGACAAGCTGAAAGCGTTGCCGCTGAAATCCTCACTTCAGCCTGCCCAGCATGCAGAATAACGCTGGCTGAAGCCGCCACCAACGCAGGAAGCAAAATTGAAGTCCTAGATGTGGCAGAACTGGTCGCCCGCCAGCTGAAACTCATCTAGCTTGCTATAATCGGAAAGTTCTGAGTGATTCACGAGCCATCACACACGTGTTAGTCGCGCTTAAAGGCATCCTCATTGGCTGGTTTGCGCTGAACGAGATGGTCAGTAGGATCAGATGGTAGGTCTTTCAGGAATTCTGAAAGCTTGGTACAGAGTTCTGTCCCTGTACTTGAAAAACCCAGCTTCTCGAAAGAACATAAAAGAACTGTTTTCGATAGATCGAACGAGAGCCTTCTTCGAGTACTGCGGATACGGAATATACATTGGTATGAAATGACAGCAAGCGTAGTCTAATTATCCACTATGCATCAACAAACGAGACTCGAAAACAACTGACGAGAGATACATCGCTCAATTGTGCTTGCCAGTGCTAATGGGAATCGTGTATAGGAGGTTGGAGGAAGAGCGGAAAAGTCGTTTCCTGCATTCGATACCTGAAACTATCGGGATGATCTTGAGCGAACACCTTTCAAGCTCCAAGCCAAGCGAATAGCGGCTCCAATTCGTTAGATCTATAGACTTATATGGATGGCTAACCAGAAAACAGTTGGTGGGAGTTTTTGCGCAGAATTATTCGATCCCTATTGTTGACGATGCTGTTTGTTGTCACGCCCATACTGCTTTCAACGGTGCAGGTTGAAAGCACTATCAATCGCTTTCCGCTAACCCTTACCCGCTTTCCCCTTTATTCCACTTCTACAACGACAAGTAGTACTACCTCTCCCCGCTTCACGTTAACCCGCCCTCCAACCTATACCTACACCTACTTCACAACAAGTTATCCTGTTACCTATACAC
>CAZAQQ010000003.1:0-24377 GCA_964487485.1 uncultured Candidatus Bathyarchaeia archaeon
TTAAGAACCATGGTTAAGGCAGCTGGAAGACAAATTGGCTCTGAGCCTTGAGAGATGAAGGGAACATTCAAAATCTTCTTGGGTGACCCCTCGGCAACCTCGAAAAATGTTGTCGAGCCAATCAAGGCAAAGACTAGGAGGGAAGACAGCAATACCTTTCCTAACCTATGCCTTTTCAAACTTATCTCCGTTCCGGTCTCGGGCAAAGATTAGCTCCGAGAGCACAATCTCGAAATATAGGTATGAAGAGACGCAGCATATATGATTGCTTCAGAATGCAGAGGGGATGTTCACGGGAGATATTTCTTGACTGTAATAGAAACTGCGTGAAGGATGCAGCCAAAAGCACGGTGATTGGCTTTCCGCCCTTTCGTGAAATCAATCCGGAGCGGCTAACTCGCACCTTTCTCGCGTAAGTGCTGAACTAGGGCTTGGCCATACTTCGCGTTAAACTGCATAAAACGTTCAAGGTCTAACAGCCCCATCCATAAGCTTAGGAAAATAGCTTTGTTTCGCAATGAGGCGCCTTGAATAATGTTCCGGATTTTCTCAACGTCCAACTTACCTAACGTCGGTTCTTTTGTGGCGTTGGGCTTGAAGTCGTCTCTCGGCAATTCTACGGGTTCAACAATCAAACTCTAAGAGAAACGATTTGAACCCGAAGATCTAAGAATGGGAGGTCGGAGCAAGTTGCAAATTGGTGGAAGAACCCCATATGCGAAAGGAATCTATGCAGTGGACGGCCCTCCCTTGTAGTTACAGCTGTAATTACACCCCCCGGTACTAGGTATGTAGGCGCCCCCTCATGTGCACGACTGTGTACACATCCGCCTCTGTTTCTCGCAGGCGGAATCCCATGTCTTAATAGGTAAGATGCTGAACATCTCAGGTCATGATTCCGAGATACTCTTTTCAGAGCCTTTTGGGTTCGCGGCACCTGTGGACGCTTGACGCTTTAACATCATGAAATAACTAGCTTGTAGCCCTTAGCTCAAAAGCTTTTGACAACGAATCTAACTAGGCCAAAACGGAGCTAGAAAAAAGGGGGAAAGGTTGAGTTCACATTGTAGCTGGGCTGAAAACATCGTAAAGCAAAGTATCTTCTTCAAAGCGCACTTTATGCTTCGTATTCTTGGGTACCCTGATGATCATGCCCTTGCCAACGTCAAACTCGCCGATGCCGTCTACCCACATTTTGCCTCTGCCTGTCAACGGATAGAGTATGTCGTCTTGCTCCTTGTGGACATGCTCAGGCACCTCAAAGCCTTTCTTAGCCCTGACTAACATGCAGGTTACGTCTGCTCCATGATCTTTCTTCGATAGCAAAACCTTGATTTCCACACCTTTCGCTATGGGGTGAGGATTCCACGCCACATCATCTTCCTTGGTAACAACCTTCATCCCTATCCCTTCTCTCATATGGCTGAAACAAATCTATGTTCTAACTTTTAATATTACCGTCCATGGTTCCCAAAAAAGGGGAGATAGCCCCAACACATGTGTCGAACATTCGCACGTTTAGGTTTGTCAAGCGAGTTAATGCTTGCGTTTGTCTAGGAGCCGCCAGACGCGGGTTGCTTTCACTCTCTTCTCCGGTGAAGTCTTCTCTGCGAGGCCGCCGAAGGGATAAAGCTTAACGTCTACGCTGAATCCAACTCCAGCGCGCAGACCCTCCTCCAACCTTGCCTTTAGGTCTTCCACGCTTTTTGTTTTGGCATCAATATACTCAACATGCAATGTACAGACATCAACGCCGCCTGGATTGTCCACTTCAATTAGATACTCGCTGCCTAGTTCTGGGAACTTGCCCATGGTTGCTTCAAAGGCTGATGGGAAAGACATGATGCCTTTTACCTTGAACATATCGTCTGCTCTGCCTTTTATCGGGGCTATCCTTCGGAGGGTTCTACCGCATGCGCATGGTTCCTCAATAATGTAGGTTAAGTCCTCTGTATTGTACCTAATCACGGGCATTGCTTCTTTGAATAGGGAGGTAACAACCAAGACTCCTTCTTCGCCCGGCCTAAGGGGCTCTTTTGTATCCCTATCCAATATCTCAAATATGTAGCCGTCTTCATTGATGTGCATGCCGTACTCGGGGCAAACGAATGTTGGAGACCCTATCTCCACTGTGCCCCAGTTATTGTAGGTTTTGCAGCCGAACTTATCTTCTATCCTCTTCCTCATTGGGTCTGGAAGCGGCTCCGCGGTGTGGGTAGTGATACGAATCTTGAGATCTTTTCTAGGATCAAGACCCATCTTCTCAGCTTGATCCCCGATGTACAGCGCGTAGGATGGCGTGCATGCAAGAACCGTCGAACCCCAATCCTTCGCAAGCTCAACCTGTCTAATAGTTGGCGTCACAGCTCCACTGCCTGCCGGTACGACCATGGCTCCTAGCTTCATGGCGCCTTCGCTGAAAGTGAAGCCGGGGATGAAAAGCGAGTATGAGAATGCTACCTGAACTATATCTTTTGACCTAACTCCCTGTATGTATAGCCTTCTTGCCTGGAGATTGGCTATAACTTGCCAATCATACCATGTGTGGAGAATAGGTTTCGGTTTTCCCGTTGTCCCTGTTGTGGATTGTATTCTAACGAAGGGAAGATCTCCGAAATCTCCGAAGGGCGGTCGCGCTTGGTATCCTTTCTGCAAGCCAAGCTTGTCGAACCAAGGTAGCTTAGATACGTCTTCAGCTGTTTTTACATCTTCGGGCCTGACACCTGCTGCTTCCCACAGTTTTCTGTAGTATGGTATTCGATCCCACGCTTTCTCGACCTGCGCTCTAAGCCTCCTGTCTTGAATCTCCTTAATGGTCTTCCGAGAAGCTTTCTCAAGCTTCTCAAAGGCTGGCCCGTACGGGAAATCTATATCCCATGGTTGAGACAATTCTGATCGCCGTTAACTTTCTCATCAGTGGCACATTTATTAGACTATCCGTTAAGATTTGTAACCCACCTCCCTAAGGACAAGGCAGTCATTCGAAAGACTATGATACTAAATGTTCCACGCGCTCTATCTTGACTGGCACCAGGTAGGCCCTAGTGGCCAGTTGAAAAAAGCTAATTTTGACTCTAGAAACATAAGGCTAATTCATGATAGGGATTTAGGATGGTGTTTTTTTCGAGGAGTTGAAATCCTCAACGCATGGACTAAAGCTGGTTTTCTTAAGGAAAGTGGCTTTTTGAGCAAGAAGTATCAGCTAACCGAAAACGCAGCGAGACTGCTGTCGAAACACAGAGAGGAGTTGCCCAAAAACTTAAATTTCCTGCGAACTAACAAGCCGACAAATTAGGGTGCTTAAAATTTGGTGCTTTATACCAGTGAGGATAAGCTCATGCCGCTGAGCGAAGCGATCAAGAAATATGTGAATGATGGAGATAAGGTCTGCTTCGGCGGAGCCTTGATCCTCAGGGAACCTATCGCTGCAATATATGAATTGATCAGGCAGAAGAAGAGGAACTTGCATATTATCGGAACCGCGCATGGCTTTGATGTAGATCTGGCTTGTGGCGGGGGGATCGTAGGCACGGAAGAGCATACCTACGTGGCCTACGAGTTCGTTTACCGTGGGGGCTGCCCAAACTATAGAAGAGCAGTTGAACAAGGTAAAATTGAGGAGAAAGAGAACTGCTGCTACTCTGTCATCGCGGGGCTAAGAGCACAATCTTATGGGCAAACCTTCTATCCTGTAGACTTCCTCCATGGGACAGAAGACATCAAGTATCATCCGGAATACAAGGAGATTACTTGCCCCTATACAGGCAGAAAACTCATAGCAGTCCCACCTATTAAACCCGATGTGGCGATTCTTCATGTTTACAAGGCTGATAAGCGCGGCAACGGCGCGTTGGGAGCGCCTCTTGTCGCCGACGTACTCATGATGAGAGCTGCTAAGAGGACTATATTGACGGCGGAAGAAATCGAACCTACAAGCTGGTTCACTGAAAGACAGGCCGCTCTAATTCCCTACTTCCACACCGCAGCCGTGAGCCATGCGCCCTTCGGAGCTCACCCAACTGCTTGCTACCTCTACTACACATACGATAAGGAATTCCTCAATGAATATCTAGAGTATGCGCGTGAGGGAGATGAAAGTATGGCGAAATGGCTTGACAAGTACGTTTACGGCGTTTCCAGCCACGATGAGTACTTGAAGAAAGTTGGAGAGGAAAGGTTGAAGCAACTACGAGACTGGAGAAAGATGAGGGAAGAAGCAGAAAACCTGAGGAAGAAACTGAAGGAGGAATGGGTGATCTAGATGCCGAAGATCGTTGACTATAGTATAGATGAACTTATGGCCGTCTGTCTTGCTCGATGCATATCCGATGGCGACATGGTTTTTCACGGTGTAGCGTCACCTTTGCCTATGACTGCCCTTTATCTAGCGAAGAAAACTCATGCGCCCCATATGATTTATCTCGCAGGAGTTGGTGGCGGACTCGACCCTACGCCACCCTTTCTCCCAGAATCGACAAATGATATTTGGCTGCAATGGGGATCAGTGTACGCCCTCACGATAGACAGAGTATTCGACTACTTCGCAACGGGTGACTGCACTGTCATGTTCTTCAGCGGTGGACAAATAGACAAGTACGGAAGCACCAACAACACTTTGTACGGGAAAGATTGGAGAAGGCCCAAGACAAAGTTCCCAGGAGGCGCAGGAGCCTGCAATCTTCACTCCCTCACACCGAAAGTTGTTGCGTGGACGACTAGGCATAAGGTGTTCGCCCATCCTAAGACAGGTGAGAAGCTTTACACATTGGTTGATAAGGTTGACTTCGTCACCTCTGGTGGGTACATTCTTCCAGACCCGAAGGATCCGGCGAGGAAGAGGATGATAACAAGGGAGGAAGCGGGATGTAGACCGGGGACAGGACCCTACAAATGCGTAACTGACCTAGGTGTTTTCGGGTACGATGAGAAGACGAAGATAATGAAACTCGAGTCTGTACATCCAGATGTTACCGTCAAGGATATTCTTGAAAACACGGAGTTCAAGCCCGTAATTCCAGATCAGAGCAATGTGCCAACCACGAAACCTCCAGCAAAAGAGGAAGTATTGTTGCTAAGGACTGAAATAGACATATACAGAATGCGCGTGCTGGAATTCCGCGGCGGAGCTAAGGAATGCGACTCTCGAAGATACAAATTCTAATGCTGGGACTGCCTTTCTGGGGTAACGCGCACTAAAACAGCCTTGGTCTATCAATCAAAGCTTCTTTCTATCAACTAATTCCGCGTTCGGTGTTGCTCAGCATAAGGGCCATGCTGATTTTCCGTTACTACACCTGTTACGAGGTCGATTGCGAACAATATGTCTTCTCTAGGCAGCATGCTTGATAGTGTCGCAAGAACTTCTCTAAGCAAGTCCTTTGGCACAAATTCCGGCGGCTCCATAGCCAGTCTCAGCAACTGAACGGCTTTTCGTTGTGCCGGGAAATTTAGTCTAGACCGCGCTAGCTCCTCCAACGTTACGCCCAGAATCACCGACTCTCTTTCGTAGAGATAGAGGAGCACATCTGCGATTTCTTCAGAGGAGACTGACTCAACTTTCTTAAGAGCCAGCAAGAGTTTCAGTCGCCTCTTTCGACGCCTTTCAAGCCCAGAATAATTGGTCACCACTGCGCCTCCTAATTCCTCCCTGTTATGAATGTGAATGGCAATCATGTGCATTTATGAAAGTAGCATCGTTCTAGCTAGCATAAAGGTCACATTCTTCATCACAACTCCACTTTGCGCTAGGCAAACCTATCGCCGAAAACTTTGTAATCTTTCTCCAAAAAGTTAGATAGTTGTCTAGCTAAAATCTTTGTTGAAGACTTCGAGGCCGAAGTTCCTAGCATACTAAACTCATAATCGCACCTGGGGCACCGAACTCTAGGGCATCGAAGAACAGACTGTTGGCAACCAACGCAGGCTACGGCTCTAGAGTAAAGGATTGAAAACCTAAATCCGCAGTTGGGACACTGCACAAGGTTCGTGACTTTCTTTGTTCTTCTTATTTCTTCGATTTCCCAAGGTTCCAAAACGGAAGCCAGCTCTGGAGCAAACTCTAATATATCTAGTAGGTTAAAGCTAAATCCGGCGATTATTATGTCTTCTGAAAAGGAAATTCTTGAAAGGCTGAAAGCATCTGTGGCCGCAGGCGAGGAGGAAACTGCGGAGAGATTGGCTAAGGAAGCGCTCAGCAAGATCAAGCCAACAAAAATCTTGGAAGCCGCGTCAGCGGGGATGGCAGTTATGGCGGAAAAGTACTCGCGTAACGAAGTATTTCTGCCTGAGGCTACTGTTACTACAGCCGCTTTCTACAAGGCGTTTGAAGTCGTACAGCCTGCGATGAAGGAGGCTGCGCCGCCAAAGCTCGGTAAAGTAGTTATTGGAAGCGGCTTTGGGGATGTGCATGATGTTGGAAAGAACTTGGTTAAAGTCATGCTAGAAGCAGCAGGGTTTGAAATCTATGATTTAGGACGTAATGTGACAGCTGAACAATTCCTAAACAAGGCGATGGAAATCAAGGCGGATATAGTAGCCATATCAGCCTTATACACGCCTACTGTCGTTGACATAAGGAGGTTTGTTAAGCTGCTGAATGAGAAAGGTGTCAAGGGCAAAATCAAAGTTATGATAGGCGGCGGCTCTACGTCGCCAGCGATTGCTGAAAGCCTAGGCATAACCTACGGAAAAGACTTGCATGACGCAGTTTTGAAGGCCAAAGCCTTGGTGGGTAGGTGAGGGAGCATGGCAAGTAAGGAGCTTTCTTCTTTCGACAGGATTGGGATGGCGGCAAGAGGGGAAGAACCGGATCGCGTGCCTATGGGTTGGCTTGGACACTTTGAGCAGGGAATTGCCCTGCCTAATGTGAAAGTGTTTGAGGTTGTGACTGACAAGTCAGGTCGAAGGCTCTTTCAAGGAATAAAGGCTGTTTTTGATCGTTACAACCCAGATGCAATCACTGTGTTCACTTACACAATCGTGGAAGCTGTAGCTATGGGAACAAAGCCCAAGTATTATCCGGATATTCCGCCAGGTCCGTTTGAATATGTGGTGAAGGAGCCGAGGGATCTTGATTTGCTTAAGATTCCGGATCCTAGGTTCGATGGAGATTTGCCCTGCATATACAACGCCATAAGGCAGGTTGTGAAGGAGTATGGGGGCAGAGTACCTATCGCATCGAATACGACGGGGCCATGCGCAGTCGCGGCAAGGATCAGAGGCCTTTGGGAGTTTTGCTACGATATTATGAAGAGGCCTTGGTTTGCACATGACTTAATGGAGCATGCAACTCAAGCTTGCATCAACATTATCAGCCACTACATACCCCTAGGCCTCACAGGAATAGGTTGGGGAGCGGGCTCTGAGACAACCATAAGCGCAGACCAATTCAGGAAGTTCGTGTTGCCCTATGACAGGAGATATGTTAGGGCAGCTAGAAAAATGGGTGTTTACAGCTTTACTAGGCATGTGTGCTCCGGCCCAAGCGCGCCCTACGTTGTCGATGCCTACACCGACATAGCGAGAGACGGGGCCTACACCATTTGGGGCCTTTTCGAGTCTCCTGAGGTTATGGCTAAGAAAAAAGAGCAGTTTCCAAAGCCAATCGTAACAGGAGGAGGCCCGAACACATCGCTCGTACAACTGGGCAAGCCTGCAGAAGTAGTAAACGAGGTAAAAAGATGGATCAAGACAGTGGCTCCTGGCGGGCGATACCTGTTCATAGGTGACTGCGGAATCCCACCTGCTGCAACACTTGAAAACGTAGACGCCTACGTAAAAACAGCGAAGGAAGCTGGAAAATATCCGATAAAAATCTAGTGCGTTACCATACTATCTTTTTTTGGAAATTATCTTCCATTCTGCGAAATCATTAATCCTAGACCCAAAAGCTAATATGCGCCTACGGTAGGTGCTGGGTTCTCCAAGTGGTTGGAGGTATATTGTGTGGCGCGGGAAGAAATTTTGAAGAGAGCTTATGAGCTGGGTTACAAATACCAGAGAGACAATAGGAATTGTGCGCAGTCCACCGTAGCCGCTGTGCAAGACGCTTTGAACATGAGGGACGATAACGCTTTCAGAGCTGCCAGTGGCCTCGCAGGCGGATCTGCCTTCATGGGTGTTGGGAATTGCGGAGCCTATTCCGGAGGAGTAATGATCATCAGCTCTAGGTACGGTCGAGAACGTAAGGATTTCAGCGATATCAAAGTACCGTCGCTCTCTGGAAGTGGCTAAGAAACTCTACGAGAAGTTCAAGCAGGAATACGATAGTTGCATTTGCCATGACATTCAACGGAAGGTTTTCGGCAGGTCTTTCAACCTATGGGATAGCCATGACCTTGAGGAGTTTACGAAGGCGGGAGGGTTCTCTGAGAAATGTCCAATCGTTGTTGGAAAGGCTGCTGCTTGGGTCGCTGAAATAATTTTAGACACTGAGGAGAAATAGCTTCTATCTCCAAGCGTCCATATGATGATTTGGCGGCTGGCTTGGGGGACATCAGCCTCCAACAGTTTCGAAGAACAAACCGTGAGCGGAGCAAGCCGAGAGGCTTCAGGAGTGGTGTTAGCGACTAGGATTTTGTGGAAAGCTTCTGCCTTATTTCTCGTACCTCAGCCTCTAACACAAATACTTTCTGCGCCAAGTCAAACCGCTTCCCAAGCTCCTCGACTTTTAGATCGACTGCCTTAACATCCTTGCTTAACGAATCGAACCTAGAGTCGAAAAGCTCAACAGCACTCTCAAGTTTTGAGTCGAAAAGCTTAGTCATACTGTCAAACTTCACATCGAAGAGCTTAACGACGCTTTGCAGCTCCTCCTTGACAATTTCTCTTACTTCAGGCGCGGTAAGCCTTTTGATAACTTCTTTTGCAGTCTTCGCCATTGTCCTCGATATGTTAAGGTGAAGTCTCCTCTTTAAAAGTTACTTCAGGCTAAGCCACGGCAGTAACTCTAGCTCCTCCTTCATTAACTTCATCTAGGCTAATGTCTGCTGGCTCGGCTTGATCTTTCGTGACTGGCGCAGTTGTGTATAGCTTTTGGCCAGCTGCCAAATATTGGATGGTAAGGCATTGCGCTTTTTCGCCAGAGGCCATTCATCAAGGAATGCGGTAGTATCACCTGTCACAGCGTCTAACGGAAGGTTTTCGGCAGGTCTTTCAACCTATGGGATAGCCATGACCTTGAGGAGTTTACGAAAGCGGGAGGATTCTCTGACAGGTGTCCAACCGTCGTTGCAAGCCTCCGCTTAGACTAATGAAATACTCTTAGACACCAAAGAAACATGTTTCATTTTTTTCTAAGATAGTTTCTTGGCTATTGTCGTCAGATGTTTTCCCAAATGTTTCGCCATTTTCAGCTCATTAGCCGATGGCATTCGTTCGTCCATCGGCCCCGAGATGGTTGAGGCGCCGTATGGCGAACCGCCACTTATTTCTTCTAGTGTCATCTGTTCCGTAAATGAATAGGGCAGACCGACTAGAACACAACCGTGGTGCAAAAGCGGGATCATGGTTGTGATGATAGTGGTTTCTTGTCCCCCATGCTGAGTGGCCGTACAGGTGAAGACTGCTGCTGGTTTGCCGATAAGGGTGCCCTGCATCCAATCGCCTGATGTCTGATCCCAAAAGTTCTTCATCTGAGCTGACATGTTACCGAAGCGGGTGGGGGTTCCTACAATAACTCCGTGAATCCCTTTGAGATCCTTCTTGGGATCAGCTGTCGGAATATGCCTCATCAATTCTTTCGTCTTTTTCATATTTTCATCCCACTGTTCTTGTGGAATAAGCTCGGCGACCTGCCGGAGGACTGGTTCACCACCTGCCTCTCGAACTCCATCAGCCATGGCTTCGGCCATT
This sequence comes from uncultured Candidatus Bathyarchaeia archaeon, assembly GCA_964487485.1. Classification (GTDB taxonomy): domain Archaea; phylum Thermoproteota; class Bathyarchaeia; order 40CM-2-53-6; family CAZAQQ01; genus CAZAQQ01. The sequence continues at coordinate 9,853 of CAZAQQ010000003.1, forward strand.
CCAAAGATCTGACCATGCCTTGAGTAGAAGAGAATCAGAATTCTTGGTCTAGACGAACTCAAATTCCACTCACTCTTCACTTTTTCTTGTTGAGCGATCTATTTCATGCACTGGCTTAAACCCTTTTGTAGAATTGTCTCTCATTTCTTAGTCTTCGAAAAATAATAGAGAAGGTAGATCGTTGTGGAAAAGCAGTCACTTTTTCTTTTGCATGTGAAACCTACCCGTGAAGAGCGCGTCTAACCTCTTCCCACTTTTTCTTTTGAGTAGCGAGCTTACATATCTGAACAGCGTTTCCCGGGTCTTTGCCATATACGAGGAGGCTTGCCGTTTCGGCGAAGGCCTTGTCCAAGGCACCTCCACCAACTCCAAATACAATGTCAACTCCCTCTTCCTTAAGTTTCTTAGCCGTTGCCACAAAGGCTGGCCTAGTAGTCGTCATCAGTGCAGAGCCAAGAACTGCTATGGGCTTGTACTTCTTAATCGCCTCGGCGACGGTTTCGGGAGGTACAGATTTTCCCAAGTCAATTACCTCGAAGCCGCTGGCGGAGACTATTGCTTTAACAATGTTTTTTCCTATGTCATGTACGTCGCCGTCAGCGCAGTGCACTAATATAGTGCCCAGCTTTTTCACAGCGGCCAGTTCTTCCTTGCAGACTGCTAGTCCAGCTTGCATAGCGGAATTAGCTAGTAGGATTTCAGGAACGTAGGCTAATCCCTCATTGTAAAGTTTACCCGCAGCTTGTACCCCTGGCAGGAGACCTAGGTTCACGATGTCCACGCCTTTAGAGCCTTGTTTGAGAGCCTTCTCACAGAGCTGCCTAGTCTTGGTTTCATCTCCTCTAAGCACAGCTTCAGAGATAGACCCGTAGGGTTCATCTTTGGGCATAATATCCTTTACTAACTGAAGAGGTTCTACGGCCCTAGCTTTGGGCGCCTCGGGCTTAGCTTCCAAGCCTACGGGTGCTCTTTCCTCAAGCTTGAACTTCTCAGCCACCTCTAAGAGCATCCTAATATTTTCCAGCGGAGTTCTAGGCGCTATTGTGCATCCAGACGATAGGATGTCTATGCCTGCGCGCAAGGCTTTGAGAGATTCTCTTTCCACATCTGCTATCGAACCCTGGAGAAGAACTGAGACTGGCGCGATGTTTCCAACGAGCGATATCTTGTTTCCCACTACCTGCCTAGCATAGGCCACATCTACCTTTTCCTCGAATGAAAAACAATCCACGTCAGTTTCCGGGATATATTTCATGTGGCCGCTGGTATTTCCGCAGATATGGAGTACGCAGGGAACATCGATCTTGCTGAAGACTTTTTTGTGGGCTGGAGCTACAAGATCTCGGTATGTGTCAGCGCTTATCAAATCGCCTGACGAAGTGGGATCGGAAATAGTGACTATGTCTACCCCTGACCTAGTGGCTGCGGATGCGAATTCCGTAGAAACGTAAGCCAGCTTATCCAGCGCTTCCTCCACTTTCTCCGGGTTTGTCTTCACCCAAGAGACAAACCTGTCTACTCCAAATACATGACCAGCAATTGTGAAAGGACCCGTAACTTTCACGGTAAGCGGGATCTTGTCTGAGACCTTTTCCCTCAGGATTTCAATGGCTTCCAAGGCTACGGGTATGCGTCCTTTTTCCACAATCTTTTCCGGAATCTTGAGGTTATCTACGTCTTTGAATGCTGGCCCAAGCACTGAGGGAGTCCTATCCACACGTCCCTTATCTATTGGGCAGCCCAATGCTTCAGCTTCGACGCTAAGGCAAAAGGGTAGCGTCGTAGTTGGCAAGCCCGTTAACTCGTAGGTGGCCGCGGCAAGTCTAGCCATCTTCTCAGGATCCCAGTGGGCGTCGGGCCAGTAAGTCTTAGAAGCTTCCATGGCGTGAACTGTGGTAGCAACAACAGGGAGGTAAGCAGGAACCCTGTCTACCCTCCCGCCCAGGAGAGCTGAAAGGATTCTTCTTCTAGTTGTCAGCAAAATTGTTACCTTTCCCTGTTCCGCATATGAGCCACGAAGGCTTTTTATGCTTTTTCAAAAGTCGATTTTGGAATTTACTATCATAGGAGCAAGAGCTTTCTCTGAAAGCGATGACAGTTAGTTTTATAAAGGCACTACTGGATAAACATCTTGCCGAGGTTTTATCAATGTCGACTAAGCCAGTTTCCAGAAGGGAGTTCCTGAAATACGGAGCATTGGCTGCTGGAGCAGCAATAGTTGCAGGCGGAGCCGTATACTATGCTACGCGACCAGCACCACCTCCAGCTCCTAAGGCAGCGATTAAGATCGGTGACCTGTCAGGCAAAACTGGGGTCGGCGCGAACTGGGGACTGCACATGACTTTAGGCACGAAGTTGGCTGTTGACGAACTGAATGCAGCAGGAGGAGTCCTAGGTAGGCCTGTTGAAATCGTAACGGAAGACACCGCTTTGAGGGCTGATGTCGCGATCAAGAAGGCAGAGAAATTGATCTTGGAGGATAAGGTAGCTGCTATTTTCGGGGTCCTCTCCAGCGGCGTTCAAAGAGCCGTGATAAAAGTCACGGAGAAATACAAGACGCTGCACTTCCTTTGTGTTGCATGCGCAGACTACTTTAGAACAGTGGACTTCCACAAGTATTTCTTCACCGTACATCAAGACGGCAGGATGAGTCACAGAGCACTCGTCACATGGCTTGAGAAGGAATACAATCCAGACCCAACAAAGCTTTTGATAACCTATCAAGACTATGCGATGGGCTGGGCACATGAAAGAGCCGTCAGGAAAATTTTCGAGCACGCATTTGGTAAGAAAGGAACGAACAAAGTGGCATGGCCTTTAGGGGCGAGAGATTTCACACCTTGGTTCCCGAAAATCAAGGAAATTGCCCCAGAATACTACCATAGCTCCACATGGGGAATGGATTCTATAACGCAGATAAGGCAGATGGGTGACTACGGTTTACTTAAGGGCCTAAAATCATTCACCGGGTCTTGTTGCATATACCTCACATCAGATCTAACTTTCTATGGTCCAACTGCCGACGGCACTGCCTTTCCGAAATACTGGGCCTATCCTTCTCCGAACAAGGAAAGCATCGACTTCCGAGACAAGTTCTTCGCCACATTCGGCCAAACGCCAAACCAAGCTTCTGCAGCCCACTACGAAGGGGTTAAGCTATGGGCAAAGGCTGTTGAGAAGGCCGGTACTACAGACCCGGATGCAGTGGTTGAAAAACTCGAGGGTATGGAATACACAGGTCCCCTAGGTCCCGGCGGCACCAAAGTCATGAGGAAAGAAGATCACGCAGCCATATTCGACAATCAGATAACACTGATCGACAAGGGAAAGGAAGTAGTAGTTGCCACCGTTGACGGTAAGGTATGTGCGGGTAAACCGATGCCTAAATTCCCAATTCCAGAAGGGAAAACCGTGGAAGATGCTATGGAAGCCGTGTATGACCAAGACTCCTACAAGCCCATGCCAGACATCAAGAAAGTGCGATATGAAGCATAGAAACCATTGATGCCCTTCGTCGATTGATAACCCTTGTTGGAATATGTCCTGAGGGTTATCCTCCCCTCTTTTTTTGACGGCCTAATACTAGGCGCATCCTTCGGCCTCGTAGCCCTAGGCCTTTCCATAATTTTCGGCATCACGGGTGTAATTAATTTTTCACACGGTGACTTATTCATGTTAGGGTCCTACATAGGTTTGACATTATTGTGGTCGATCTTGCCCAATTTCTGGATCTCAATTATTGTTGCTGCACTAGTTCTAGGGGCTATAGGAATAATGATTGAGCGTCTTATATGTAGACCCCTCTATGGCAAAGCTCCATTACTGATCTTCGTTGCCACATTTGGGTTAGCCCTATTTCTTCGAGAAGCCGCTAAACTAATCTGGTCGCCGAATCCGATATCGGTTGACGCGCCTTTGATTGGCCACATGTCTTTCGGGGTGTTCTACTATCCGATTTACCGATTAGCAATTTTGATCATTTTCTCTATTGTTTACGCGAGCGTCTGGTTCTTCTTCAATAAGACGAAATATGGAGCTATTGTGCGTGCGGCTACTGAGAACAGTCAAATGCTCGCTTGCTTAGGAGTTAACGTGTCGCGCGTGAGGATGTTTACTTTTTCCCTTGCTTCAGCATTAGCGGCGGTTGGGGGGATGATAATGCTTCCTATAGCTAGCTTAAGCCCCGAAGCAGGAGCCTTAGTTATCCTGTGGTGTTTCTACATAATTGTTCTTGGCGGAATGGGCAGTATCGGCGGCACCGTTTTGGCGGCTTTCGTAATAGGCGAAATATTTACCCTAGGCTCAGTTTGGTTGGAACCGAGGGAAATGGAAATTCTCGGCTTTCTAATATTGATCACTGTGCTTATTGTGCGTCCCCGCGGATTCTTCGGTAAACCATTATTGTTGGAGTAACGATCATGGGTGAAATTTCTAAGCTTCTCTCTCTTCCAAGAGTTTTCAGCTACCTAGTTCCGATAGCTGCGGCTCTAGGTGTTCCTTACCTCATGCCTACGTATTACGTTAGCCTCTTAGCTGATGCCTTCGCCTTGGCTCTGGTGGCGATGGGTGTGAACCTAATGCTGGCCTATGCGGAACTGCCTAGTTTCGGACATGCAGCTTTCTATGGAGTAGCGGCTTACGTAGTGGCCATGGCCTTTATGTGGCTCAAAATGCCTGTCTGGGCTTGTTTCGTTCTAGCAGTAATTGTTTCGCTGGGCTTAGGTTTGGCAATAGGTTCTTTCTCCATCAAGCGGCGGGGGATATATTTCGCAATAATCACACTCGTATCTGGGGAGGTAATTCACCGCATATTTTGGTATACAAGGGCTGTTGGAGGCTCTGACGGCATGTCCTTTCCAAGGTGGTTCGAGCTGCGGCCAGGCTACTACTTTGTCCTAGCTCTCGTCTTGGTTGCTTGTCTACTATTCTTGGTTATTGGTAGTTCCCCGTTTGGGAAGGCGCTTAGGGCGATCGGCGAGAACGAAGTGAGGGCTAGGTTTGTCGGATACAATGTGGAACTCTACAAGAGGATTGCCTTTGTTCTCTCGTCTATCTTCCCAGCGTTGGGCGGAGCCTTCATTGCTGGGTACAGAGGCTTCGTGAATCCTTATCTAGCGTCAGTTCATATTTCTTCTGAAGCCGTGATAGCGACTCTAATTGGCGGCAGCGGAACCCTAATCGGGCCAATCCTAGGCAGTATTTTCCTAGTTTTTCTCATGGACATAGTGAGCAGCTACTGGGTCGGATACCTTACCATTATCGGCATGGCAATAGTTCTAGTAATACTCTTCATGCCGCAGGGCACCATACCTCTCACTAGAGCACTCGTAAGCCCTCGATTGAGGAAAAGCAAGGTCAAGTTGTGATGTAGCATTGGGCACCATTCTAGCAACGAGAGGCTTGACCAAGAATTTTGGTGGACTATCCGCCGTAAGCGATTTCGACCTCAGCGTCGAGCAGGGGGAAATAAGAGCAATAATAGGCCCAAACGGCGCTGGAAAAACAACACTTTTCAATTGTATGACAGGATTCTATCGGCCTGACGCTGGAAAAGTGTTGTTTAAGGGAGTAGACATAACTGGGCTTCCACCCCATAGAATTAGTAAGATGAATATCTCAAGAACATTCCAACTAACCAATATCTTCTTGAGATCTACAGTCTATGAAAATATTAGAGTGGCTCGGCAGTCGCGAATGAAGGGATTCGGCTTATTCTCCACGTCGGTTCCAGCCTATGAAGAGGAAGCAGCCAACATACTGAGGAAAATTGGTCTCTACGACCGTAAAGATGAGTTGGCTTGCAACCTATCCCATGGAGAGCAAAGACACTTGGAGATCGGCATAGCTCTCGCCACTAGCCCCGAGTTGTTAATGCTGGATGAGCCCACAGCTGGAATGAACCCCACGGAGGTAAAGGAAACCGTCAACACAATAAGGGAAGTGGCGAAAACTCTAGGCGTGACCGTCTTACTCATTGAGCATGATATGCGTGTCGTAATGGATATTTCAGACATGATAACTGTTATGCATCTGGGGAAAAAGATTGCCGAAGGAAAGCCTGAAGAAGTTAGAAAAAACGCAGAAGTAGTACGCGTGTACTTCGGGGGTTGAAGCTTTGCTGAAATTGAATGATGTACATGCCTATTATGGCTTGAGCCATGTGCTTCAAGGAATATCCCTAGAGATAGGGGATAAAGAGATTGTAACCCTCCTAGGAAGAAACGGCATGGGAAAGACTACGACATTTAACACTATTATGGGCGTTATCCAGCAAACTTCGGGCAACATCACACTTCAAGGTGAAGACATTAGGGGGCTACCTCCACATAAAGTAGCTAGAAAAGGCATAGGCTACATACCTCAAGGAAAAATGCCATTTCCAACCCTGACCGTGCTGGAAAACCTATCCTTAGGCACAAGCAGCGTAGCAAAGGCAAGTAAGGAATTCATTTCTGAAAAACTGGATGAGGTATATGAACTCTTCCCAATTTTAAAGGAGCGAAGACTGCAAAGGGCAATGACCCTGAGTGGCGGTGAGCAACAAATGCTAGCGATTGCACGAGCATTGATGGGTGAGCCTAAGCTTCTTCTGTTGGACGAGCCCAGTGAATCGCTGGCGCCCATAGTTGTAAGGCAAATTTTCGATACTGTTCGCAAGCTACGCGAGAAGGGCAATACAGTATTCCTAGCCGAGCAAAACGTGAAGGGAGCTCTGGAGATTTCTGACCGTTGCTACGTCTTGGAGAAGGGAAAAATTGTTTTCGAAGGCAGTTCAAGAGAGGTAGAAAAGAGCGAGATAGCGAAGACAAGCTTAGGTGTCTGAACGCTCCACCTATTAGTGCGCAAGGTCTCAACTTTCGTCATCTACTTCGTTTAAGGCTTTGCAACCGATAGTTACAGTTTGGGGAAAAATAAAATAAACCTAAGGGTTCCTTGATAGTCATGTGAGATTACGACCACGCTGTTCTCTCTTCGCGGTGTAATGAAGAAACCCGCGCAACAAGGAGCGACATTCGACTCCTTCGTTATAGCTGTCTCCTCAGAGAGGAAACTGGCTCCAAATCTTTCATCATTAATATAGATCTCAATTACACCCTCACGCTCACACGTAAAAACCTCCATCTGGAAAAAGGCAAGCTTCTCTTCGGGTCTAGGCTCCTCCCAGAGGAAGGTATCTCTCACAGTCATCTTCGGCTTTAAGGTAAAGTTAGCTGAAATATAGTGAGTAGCGTTCACCCAACCAACGACAGCTGAACGCTTTGCAGTCCTAAGCCCTAAGTACTCGCCTAGAGGGCTATGGAAGACGAATAATCCAGTTGATGCAACAACGACAACTAGGAAGAGAATTTTGACCGTAGACACGAGTTTCACCATCTTTGGCCACCTGATAGGAATATGCTCCATCTCGCTTCCGAGTTCATGAAAGCATCATCATCCCTTTCGCTAGTCGATGCCTTAGCTCTAATATAAAGAAACTTTGGTGAAGAATGGTTTTATAGGTTGAATAAGTTCAGATAGTTAGCTCAGTGGGTTCATTATGTCGCATGTGTATCAAGTGAAGGCGAAGTGGCTGGAGGATGTGAAGGGAAGACTTGAGGCTGGCAAGAACGCTTTTGATTTTTCCGTTCCACTGGATTTCGGCGGTCCAGAGGGCTATTTCTCGCCAGAAGAGCTTTTCGCAGCTTCTGTTGTAACCTGTCTATGCACCACATTTTGGAACACACTCAAGAAAATGAGGGTGAAACTCATGGAATGTGAAGTTGAGGGCAACACAAGTCTACAGCCAGACCCAGAAGGCTTTCACTTCACAGATGTAGTTGTGAAATTGAAAGCAAAGGTCGAGGATAGCAAGATGGTTGAACAGGCCAAGAAGGCGTGGGAGAAGGCTGAGAAGAGATGCTTCGTGTCGAGAGCCCTGAAAGGAAACGTAGGTGTCAAGGTGGAAGCTAGCATATCATGAATAGGCAATGGGCCAACAAAGTTTCGTTCCTTGTGTGAAATAGATATCGCTCAAACGGTGTCTGGATCCGCTTTAGCTTTAGCAGGACCTGATGCTCTTGACGAATTTTGGTACGTCCGGGAGCATGTAGACTCGACGCTGTGAAGTGAAAAAATCAAGAATTCTTTCTCGACTTAGCTAACTAGACCTCAAACTGCTTCAAGCCTGAGCTAGAGTCATTCTCAACGCGGCATACTGACCATGAAGAAGAAATTGTTAAGAGCACAAAACGTTTTCATGTCCAAAAGATAATGTTTTTCGGTTTAAATAGGCTAGTCAACACTGTATCATCTCTTGAGAGAAGACCTAACTCGGTGCAGGTGAAGGTAACGTGGACATAGTTAAGGTTCTGAGTTTAGCCATCGAATCCGCGGCAAAGGCTGGGAGAATAGAGCCCTCGGATGAAGTGAGGGTGGCGGCTTTGAGGTGGGAGATCTATGCGAGCCTACAAAACCTACTTGACTCGCTTGCGATGGTGGTGGCTGACCTCGGCTTGAGGAAGCCCAGCTCGTACAGCGAGCTAGGTTCTATTCTATTTGAGCGTGGGGTATTGGATGCGGAGGACGTGAAGCTTGTCAAGCAGGCGGTTGCAACTAGGAACGTTATGGCTCATGCCTACCGGGCAGTGGAAGTCGATGAACTCAGAAGTTTGAAGCAGACCGTTCTGCCGAAGGTGCAGGAGATCGCCCGGAAGCTTGTAGGCTACGTTAAGGACGCTGGGCTTGACCCTGAGGTGGTTTGTCCAAGTGGCCTAGCTGAGGTTTTTGGAAGAAGTGGGGTTCAACTCGCTTACCTTTTCGGCAGCAGAGCTAGAGACGCCTTTAGGGAGGACAGCGACTACGACTATGCAATCTTGTTCGGACGGCATGTTGCTGTGGAGGATGAGGTTGAGCTGGTGGTGGAACTAGCTGACGCGCTAGGAGTTTCCGTCGATATGGTTAATGTTGTGGCGTTGGATCGAGCGGACCTTGAGTTGGCGCATAGGGTCTTGAAAGAGGGTAAGCTTGCTTATTCAAGAGATGAAAGTTTCAGAAGGACTTGGGAAAGGGACATATTCCTGCAGGCGTTGGACAGCAGGGATCTCTATGATGTCTACGTGAGCAGAGTGGGAAAGAGAAGTTGAACCTTTGGAAACTTTAGAAATGGCTGAGAAGAGATGTTTCGTTTCGAGGGCCCTTGGGAAACGTAGGCGTTAAGGTAGAAGCCGACATCTTGTGAAAGTTGGGCATGCAAATAGGGCTTTCACTGACGGAAACTAAATGTTGCCTGAATACTGTTTGCTCGCAGCAGCGTAAGTTTCACTGAGGCTTGATGTTCTTGACGAAAATCTTGGTTCGCCCAGGAGCATGTGGATTTGATGCTGTAATAGAAGCAACAAGGTCAAATAATGCTGTGAAGCTTAAAATAGAGTCGAAATGCGAAAACATCAAAGAGCTCGCCAAAGACCTCCAAGAAGTTTCAATAGAAGATTTCTATGGCAGTGGAAGCATCGCGAAGAATAAGATATACACGGTTGCTACGAACTGTATTCGCCATCCAGCCTGCCCAGTTCCCTGCGCAATCGCGAAAGCTGTTGAAGCCGAACTAGGTCTAGCATTGAAAAAAAATGTGAGCATCGAATTCCTGTGAACATATCATCAAAAATCCTTTGACATACTTAGCTAACCTAGATCTTAAGAATATCTGTAAATGGTTGTTACATGGCATATTACTTTGAGCCATATCGAAAGCTAATAACGACAAGAAAAAAATTAGAAAAAAGGAATAACTAATGGAGAAACTCACTTCCTTAAAATTGGATACAGAAAAGTGAAAGTGGGTGGTGCGAACCCTTGTTTACATTGAAGTAGTATAAAGAAGAAATAGTATGAAACGTATCGCGCAAAAAAGGAGCGAAATATTGGCTGGGTAGTATAAGTGGGAAATATGAGAAAATTTTCGTTCCAATGGATTGTTTTGGTTACTGGTTTGTTCATAGGGGTCTGCGGAGCTTTTAGTTTTTTTAGAGCCTCACCTATAATTCCGACGTTAATCAATGTTTTTCACTTCGACATAGTTATTGCAGGTCTTTTGATGGCAATATTTGCCATCGCAGTAGCTACCTTATCCATTCCCATAGGCTTGATGGCAATCAAGTATGATGCTAGAAAAATCTGTATGATCGCATTATTGCTGATAATGGCCGGGGCAATTGTTGGAGTTCTAGCAACAAACATAGAAAGCTTACTCCTCGGAAGGTTATTAGAAGGTGCAGGGCTAGCGTTCATCATGACAGCAACACCCGCATTTGTCATGCGATGGTTCCCTCCTGAAAAAGGAGGGACTGTAATGGCTGTTTGGGCTAATTTTTTCCCCCTAGGCACCATAACCGGACTTAACATATCAGCGATAGTTATGATTGCATATGGATGGAAAGTAGCTTGGTTGACAAGTTTCATCTTTTCACTTATCGGCCTCATCTTAATAATCCTCCTAAGAAGAGAGCCTGAACCATTAGCAAAGTTAGCTAGAAATAATGAACGCACTACTTCAACTCGAGAGTTAATAGCTAACCTTGACCTCTGGCTTATAGCATTAACCTTCCTGTTGGCACAGATTGTAGTTGCCGCCTTCCTAACGCTAGGACCTACATATTTGGTTGAGGCTAGAAACCTGACAATTGTCTACGCATCGTTTGCAGTCAGCCTATTCATGATTTTCGGCATACTTGGAACAGGTATGGGTGGCATAATATCTGATAGAATCTGGTCAAGAAAACGTGTTTACATTCCAGCTTTGCTCATATCTTTGATTCTTTATCCGTCCTTGATGTTTTCAACCGGTTTAACCATAACTATCATGATAATTATTTGGGGATTTGCATTCAGCTTTGCTCCACCAGCATTATTTGCATGTGCATCCGATATACTTGGGCCGAGAGCAGCTGGTCTAGGGTTAGGCATTATTAACTCGGCCATAGGCGCTAGTATGGCTATAGGGCCCTTACTTTTCGTATCACTTTATGAATCAATGGGCTCTTGGGACATCGCACTCCTCTTTTTTCTACCATTAAGCATAGCTGCGGTAATAGTCGGATTGCTGCCAAAAAACGTAAAATAACATTTAGTTTGCCCATCGCCTGATTTCCCCTTCATGCGCTTGATTTTACTTATTACTTTGGATTACCTTAGAGGTTTGGGACAAAAGCTAGCGCTTAGTCCTCATTGATAGTGGGTATCTTTGTAATTCAAGCAGATCTTAACCTAACAAACGCCTAGGCGGCGGTCATAGGTGTGGTCCTTGCCTAATATGCCGCCAAAAACTGCCTCTTCCTTCTTCTGGCTTTCCATTCAACTCCTAATGAGATAGCTGATCCTACCTCTTTACGGCATTGGGAGAAAAAATCTTATACGCACAATACGTGTCAAAGAGAAGAAGACAGGTTAGGTGATGGTCGACATGGTTAGTTCAACAAGCTTCGAAAACGCTCTAATGTCATTTGAAATAAGTGGATCTGGAAATAAGTCTCCAATCGTTCTAGTTCCTGGGGGACTTAGCGGCTGGATAAGCTGGAAGCTCCAAGCAGAAGTACTCTCAAAGAACCACGTGGTAATACGAGTGCAACTGTTGTGCATGGCCGCCGCTGAGAAGAATCAGCTTCCGGGGGAAGGCTATTCTCTCCGATCAGAGACGAAGGCTCTCAAGAACACGTTAGACAAACTCAACATTAGGAAGGTGAATTTGGTAGGATATGCACACGGGGGAGCAGTATCTCTAGATTTCGCTTTGGAATATCCCAACCTGATAAACACCTTGACGCTCATAGGGCCTAGTGCATATTGGGTAGCGCGAGCTTACAGAAAGTTTCAGGAAGAAGAACAAAGATTAGCTAGGTCTCTGAAGGGATTGCACTACCCTGTTACTGAAGATGACCTCATACGATTTGTGAAGATGAACCATCTTGTCCCTGAGGGCGTAGACCCGAGGACTGTATCGCGGTGGCCCGCATGGAACTCACTTAAGATTTCTCTCCTAACCCTAAACACAGCTATAGAGCATTCAGATGATTTAGCTAGGCTGAAGGTGCTCAGCGTTATACCAGTTTTGCTTGTAAAGGGAAGGGATTCGACGGGATTCTATTCTGGGATAGCGGGCTTGCTGTCGAAGAGTATAGGGCCAAGTGCAAAGGTTATTACTCTGCCGGGTGGCCATGCCTGCCATATAGAGGCCAAGGATCAATTCATTTCGGCGCTCGAAGAGTTCCTGAGCGAAGCAAAGGAAGCAAAATAGCTCATATAAACTCACAGTCATAATGTGACATATTACAAATACCATCCAAGAGTTAAACGGGTAAACGTCATGCGGTGAAATTTGTGTCCAAGAATGCAACAAATATACATCAAAAACCCGGGATAAGCATATTAGCCGCTTCTTGCATAATTGGTTTTCTGACTTATGCAGGATTCTCCTTGAGAACTCCGATAATTCCGCTTTACGCAGTTGATGTAGGCGCTTCTATCGTGGAAGTAGGGGTGATCACCTCTTCGTTCATGATTGGCACAACCTCGATGTGTGTAGTCTCTGGCTTATTTTCAGACTGGCTGGGGCGTAAGCGGCTACTAATCTGTGGCTCTTTCCTTGGGGCCGCAGCGTCTTTCTTTTTTCTACCATCAACTTCCCCCTATATACTTCTGCTAGTTAATCTGCTAGCTGGAATCGGTCATGGCATATATTCGCCAACGATGTTTGCCTTGATTGGAGACATGGCGAAGGAGGAGCATCTAGCCACAGCATATGGATGGTATACTACAGCTACGAACTCTTGTATGTTTGTAGCTCCAGCGATCGGAGGGTTCATAGCATATTTCATGGGGTTCAAAAACTTATTCGCCATATCTGCCATGATAATGAGTTTATCGATTCTCATGGTGATATTAACGATTCCGCAAGTTCAAAGGAAACAGTCTTTTAACATCCATAGTCAGGGAAAAAACAACCCGATGTCGAGGCGTTTCAATAGGCCGATAATCGCTGCTTGTATCGGAAGCTTCTGCTTCACGTTTGCCTACGGCGCACCAAATGCGTTTCTACGGATTTATGGCGCGAGCATCGGTCTTACTGTCGAAATAATTGGCTTAATAGTGGCTGCTGCAGGAGGAGCGAGTGCTGTTTTTCGGATTCCGATGGGGATGCTGATGGATAGGATTAGGAACAGGGTTAGTTTTCTCACGGTGGCTTTAGGGACGTGTACTGTTGCAGTAATACTAGCGCCCTGGCTAGAAAGCATTTGGCTTCTAATGGCAGTGATGGCCATTCTAGGCGTAGATACGGCCATAGTAACAATAGCTGCCGCCACCATTATCGCTGAGACCAGTGGGGATCCAAGTCGGGGTCTCGCGATGGGAGTCTATTGGACATTTTTCTACGGTGGATTTGGCGCAGGTGGAGCCTTCGCTGGCCTGTCTATATCAACTCTCGGATTCCAAGGGGGGTTCGCCCTCACATCTGGAGTTGCAATTATCGGCATCGTACTGTTGAACCTCTTAGCGAAGATTCGCTGATTCCTATGAGACCACATCCAGCCTTTAAGAAGAAATAAAATCGGAGTTTTGCGGCGATGCTGCTTCTTTATGTGGTCCCTGTATTCGCATAGCTATTCAGTCAACAACGACCTCAAACCACTTTCGATCAATGTTGACGACGAGTTTTATGATCTTCTCTACATTGGCGACTCTTTCCGGCGTCCTCTCGAACGCTTCCCACTTCGCCTTATTCTCCCATCTGCAACATGCAACGTATTGGGTGGGGATCTTATCAACCGTCCCCATAGGGCTTATGGGGTTAAGGAGCCACATTACTCCCCCTAGACGTTTAGCTATCACAGCGGCCTCTTTGAAGAGTTCTTCAAACTCCTTCTCCTTACCAGGTAGAATAATCATCCGGCTCATGTAGATTACATGGCTTCTCAAATCAACGACGCCCGGCTCTACTTATGTTTGATTCACTTATCCTACTTAAAGTTATTTGAAACGTCCCAAGTCTTGTTACATGCAAGAAAAGAATGAATTGGAAGAAATGAAAAACTGATTCGAAGAGGAGGTTGAAGAAGGCTCCTAGGAACTTCAGGTAGGTAGCATACACAACTCGAAATAGAACTTCCAGTCCTGCGCGACAATAGTATTAGAACAGTAACAAAGCTCAGGAAGAACTCGGTAACCAAGTTCCAAAAAAAAGGAGGTTTATGGCTCAATCCTTTATTCTCAGCGTGCCGGAACCTTAACTTTAATGAGACCCCACTTTGTCAATACTTCTCTGATCTTTGCCTTGAATTTATCGGGTATGTCTGGTAGCTGTGGAGGCCTTGACCATTCTCCATCTCCGGTTGGGTAGCCCATTAAAGAAGCCCAGTACTTGTAGGCTGCCTGGCAGTGTGAGAAGTAGCCCGGACGATTCTCAGACACGAATGTTAACATGAAAGTGTCCATGATGTCCCTAACGCCAGTACCATAGTATTTTCGGATCGCATCATCAAACTTTCCGGCTATCT
>CAZAQQ010000004.1:0-8317 GCA_964487485.1 uncultured Candidatus Bathyarchaeia archaeon
TTTTGTCAATAATAAGTTGATCCATTTTTGTGGGAGGTGAAACCAATGGAGGAAATTGGTCAAAAATGGTACAGGTATTACTCAACAGTGGCCTTGCTCAATTCCACGGTAGCTTTAGTCATCACTTTGCCAGTTTTCATTGAAGACTGGAACGTCGCCAAGGTTATCTCTGGTGGTTCAGCAGGAACGTGGTTAACAGTTGGGTATCTCTTATTTTTCATCGTGGGAATAGGTGTTCTTTACTTATGCGGTTTAGTTTATTGTTTGGTTCCCAAAGCAGTTGGTAAGGAAGAAATATATAGCGAAAAGTTGGCAGCAACTCAACTCGTTTTGATGGAAATCGCAATTCTGGGCGCCTGCCTTGGCCTATACATAGCTGGCTTCATAGGAGGGCGAATGCTTCTTGCAAAAATAGAAGCCCCAAAAATTCATGAAATTCTAGTTCAATTCGTTTTGCCAATACTGGCATTCGTGGCTGCTGGGTTGATAGGCGCATCTTTAGGCATCATAAATTACGCTTTGACTTTAAGAAAAGCTACAAAATAGACTTCTACTTGGCTTATCCTTAGATTCTAAAAAAAAAGTTATAGACAAGAGATTGCCTATATGCGAGAATGGAGTTCTCGCATCTGTTGTGGGCGTTGTGGCAGCAACAAGTTTCATTAGCATGTCTTAAGCAAGCTTGATGACCGTAAATCTTGGCCCGCCACCCAATGTACAATCTTTGAGATCCTCACTTCAACGAGCACTTCCGGTGAGGGGCATCTCTCCGCCAAAAAAAAAGTTTTGGTAGGATGAGTTATCGGCTCCAACCTAAGTCCGACATCGCGAAGGCAACAGCAGCTATAGAGAGCACGATTATAGGATAGAACAGCATTCTAGCTAGCTCGCATATCAAGGTTTCCCCGCGAACTGGTTAGGAGCGTCAACTACACGGGTAACCTCATCTTCGAATCGTAGGACTTTGAAACTCGGTCCTCCTGTCCAGTAGACTATTTTTCCGGGAGTAACTCCTATCAAAACTCTAAATTTTTGCTGCGCATAACTTAGAACGCGATCCCTCACTCGATGAAACTGTTCAGCTTGAAACTCCAGATATTTTTCAAAAAACCCGACAAGTGCTCGATTCCATTTTGGTCTTGCCGATTCTAGTGTTGCAAGTTCTGCTTTGCCTTGAATCATAGCTCCTTTATTCTCGAATGGGTTTGCAGGATCTCTGGTGTCTATTGTCAAAGAGACTTGGTTATTCCTATGCAAATTAGCCACCTTCTTGGATCTCGACGAAGTCATGAATAAGAAAGACTTTGATTCAACGTCAAAGAAGAAGAACATGGGGGTAATGTGCGGCTGATTTTCTTGGTCAACCGTGCAAAAATATGCGAAAGGAGCGTCTCGGAACAAATCGATGATTTCTGACGGAATCTCAGTCATTTTTCCTCACATATACTAACTGTTCGACGAGCGCCACGCCAGTAGGTAATTTTTTCAATATTAACCATCACGAGAACCCGACGCAAGAAGAGCGTTGTTTGCCAAGCCTTTGGCAGCCTTTCCCTTCCTTCCCTATACGCTTTAGCATATTTTGGGTACTTCTTGAGGAATAAGCTTCTTACTCTAAGCAAACGTGGCACTTGAGTAATCGCTCTTAAGAAACTGATAATTCTCGCTGTGCCTTGTACTAATACAGCTTTGTTATTGCTCAAGTTCAATGGGTCGCGAATGTCAACCAAGAATGCTATTTTATCATTCTCTCGAATATTATTCAGTTTCTTTGCCGATTTTGAAGTTATGAAGAATATGCTGGATCCATCGTAAACGAAGATCACTGGGGTTATGTGGGGCTTTCCATCTTTGCCAGAGGTTCCCACATATCCGAAAAACCCCTCCTCCAATACCCAAGCAATAGCCGGGGGAGGAGTCTTCATTGTTTGAGGTTTCATTTGTTACCAGCGGGATTACTATTAATGTTATGACCAAGTCTCCAATTTTCGAAACGGCAGCCTTATGAGAGTTTCCTAACTCCCAAATCTAGATATTCATAATATCCTAACCAGACTGCTCCAAGCAATAGGAAAATTATCGCGATGACAGATAGAGCTATCTCGGCTTTAGTGGAGAGCTTGCCTCTTGAAAACAGAATGTGCGCAATAGCGTAAGCAACTATTAGCACCAGCAAACTTACCAGCAAGGCATTTATCGTGTGGCTATACCAACCCATTCCTGGATCGGCCTCTCTAGGAGACGCATAAGCCCACGTGTTGACTACAGGGTAGTATCTTAGGACTGGCAGAACCCCATATACGACTTGCACTGGCAAAAGAATAGGAAGAGAAGACTACATAGACATTGGCCAACAATGCTCTTTATGTCGTTTTCTCGCCACGTTGCGAGGTGCCACATGTTGGACATCTCGGATCTTTGAAGACTGGTATTTCGCGGAATGTTAGTGACTCCCCGTCATAGAGCAACAATCTATTCTCAAGCAGTCTTCCTATTCCAGTTATGCATTTTATGACTTCAGTTGCTTCGACTACGGCTATCAACGCTGGGGTTACGCCGATTACAGGGAATACTTCTCGGGGCGGCGCTTCTGGAAATATGCATTGAAGGCAGGGCGTTTTTCCTGGAATTATCGTCGTCGCTCTACCTTCTAGGCCATATATAGAACCATGTATGAAAGGTACTCCCAATTCCACAGCCGCCTTGTTCAAGATAAATCTTGTTAGAAAATTGTCCATGCCATCCACGATAATGTCTGCATCTTTTGCTAGGCTGGGCACAGTACTCTCAGTTATCTCTGTTTTAAGCGCCTCTACATTTATGTCAGGGTTAATTGCTCTAAGTTTCTCCTCAGCTGACCCAGTTTTCAAGCGGTTGACATCTTTGTCCCAATGGAGTATTTGGCGGTTAAGATTGCTTAATTCAATAGTCTCCTTATCGACGATTCTAATGTGGCCAATACCCGCCACTGCTAAATAGATTGCAATTGGACAGCCTAGTCCGCCAGCGCCGGCAACGAGAACCCTCGCATTTTTCAGTTTCCTCTGGCCTTCAATGCCGAACCCCGTTATTCTCATCTGTCGATCATAACGGATTTTGTCGCGGTTCGTTAATTCTATGGGTCTCTGAGCTTGTTCCAATACAAGCTGCGTCACATGCTTAACCTCCGCTAACAGCTGGGAGAATTGAAATTTCATCCCCGTCTTTGAGCTGTGTTTCAAGTCCGCTTAGAAAACGTGTGTCTTTTCCATTCACATAGAAATTTATGAATTTCTTGGGCCTCCCTGTTTGATCAAAGATTTTTTCAGTAAACTTCGTTCCATATTTATCGGCTAATCCGACTAATGTCTCTCTTAGTGTTGATGCTTGGGTGATGGTTTCCTTCTCTCCATTTGTCACGCTCGTTAGAGCAGCGGAGAAAGTTACTTTTATTTTACTCATCTTTTTCACCTCACCTTGCAATAGTAGCTATTGACTCCAGCTTGGGTTCGATTTCAATTGGTTTTGGAAGGCTGTTCAGTATTGTCTCAGGGGTTTTGAGTCCATTGCCAGTTATGTAGCAGACAACTTTTTCGTCAGGCGAGATTTCTCCAAACTCCGCTAGCTTCTTCAGAACGGCGATGGGTACGCCGCCCGCAGGCTCTGTAAATATTCCCTCAGTTTTCGCTAGGAGTTGTATCGCGTCTACTGTCTCAGCATCAGACGCCGACTCTGCAAAACCTCTGGATTCACGGATCTTCTCGATAGCGTAAATGCCATCTCCTGGGTCGCCTATGGCTAAGCTCTTTGCAATCGTGTCAGGATACTCTACTGGTTTGACTTCATCAGCGTTTTCTTTGAATGCTTCTACTATTGGAGCGCACCCTAGGGGCTGGGCGCCAGTTATCTTGACATTGGCATGGTCGATTAAGCCCAGTTGCTCGAGCTGTTTAAAGCCTCTCGAAATAGCGCAGAGAAGTGCTCCGCTAGCGACAGGTATTATGACGTGGTCTGGAGGTTGCCAATCAAGCTGTTCGCATGTTTCAAGAGCTAGGGTTTTTGAGCCTTCTACGTAGTAGGGACGTACATTGATGTTCAAGAAGGCCCAGTTGTAAGCTTCCGCAGCCTGAGCTGCAAGCCTGTTTGCGTCATCGTATGTTCCTCTCACGGCAATTATCCTCGCTCCATAGGCTGAGGTTTGAACAATCTTGTTCGGTTCAATGTCGGCTGGAGCGAATATGTAGCAAGGCAATCCAGCTTTTGCAGCGTGGGCCGCCGTCGCTGCGGCTAAGTTGCCAGTTGAAGCGCAACCTACAGCCTTCGCATTGAATTCCAGTGCCTTTGATACGGCTACTGTGGCTGGCCTGTCTTTGAACGAATTGGTAGGGTTGCCAGTGTCATCTTTGATGTAGAGATTTTTTAATCCAAGAATCTCTCCCAGTCTGCGGCTCTTATGTAACGGCGTGTATCCGGCGCCCAAATCGATTATCTTAGACTTGTCGTTGACTGGAAGAAGTTCAAAGTACCTCCAAAGAGATTTCTGTCGGTGGATGAATGAATTCTTGTTTAGGGCTACCGAATCATAATCGTAGACAACATCTAGTGGACCAAAGCACTCTTCGCAAGCGTAGACTAAGGTTGGTGGATATTCTTTACCGCATTCTCTACATTTCAGATGCTTCATTAATCCCATTTGCGAGTTCTCCTATGTCACTGTCATAGTTTGATCCAGCTAATGCCTTATAGCAAATATTTAAATTTTACGGCGGAAAATATTATCCTGGGTAATAGAAGGTTTTGAGCTTGAAAGTCCCCCAAGCAGAAGATGTGAAAAGGCTTAGATTGAGAATGGGACTGACGCAAAAAGCGCTGGCTCAAAGAGCTGGCGTCAGTCAGTCGCTAATAGCTAGGATAGAAGCAGGTGCAGTAGATCCTCGCCTATCAACTCTAACAAAAATTCTCAATGCAATGATTACTGTCCGCGAAGCTGGAACAGCTAGGGACATCATGCACACCCCAGTTATCTCAATCGAGGCAACGGAAACCGTTCGTAAAGCCGTTGACTTAATGGAAAGATACGGCATCTCCCAACTTCCCGTCCTCAAAGATGGAAGAGTTGTTGGAAGCGTCCAAGAAGCTACTGTAGTAGGACTTATCCTTCGGAGCAAAGACCCTGCGAAAATCTTCGATGAACAAATTCAAAATCTTATGGAAGGGAGCTTTCCAATAATGGATCCTTCAACGAGCATAGACGATGTCTTAACACTGTTCTCCCAAGACAAGCCAGCTGTCCTAGTTGCTGATAAAGGAAAACTCGTAGGAATAGTAACGAAGATAGATGTTGTTACTGCACTTAAGCCAGCGAAGTGATTCGCATTATTTTCCTTTAATGCGCAGTTTCTTTTTCACAGCCTCTATGAGCCCAACAGGCCCCGTCATCATCACATCTCCAGCAGGGTTTGCATAATGAACTTTAAGCTTTGTTTTACTTAGGAGCTTCCTATTAGGTCCCGTTGCCGCGACTATACCTATCTCCGAGAACTTTGGTGGATCTGATAGGAGGAAGAGGCCGTGTCCTCCATCGATGAAGATTTTATCGTCGGTTAATTTCCCGTTTGCGAAATCCTTCAGAAACCGCTCTATTTTAGCTGGGTTAAGTAGACGAGTGTGATGTTCCATTATCCCTTCAACTTTTCCTCTAGAAACGATTGTAGCCATAGTGTGGGCGTTTCCGACGTTAATTGCGAGCACTGGATCAACCGCCTTCACAAGGGGGTCTTCTAGACATCCCAGAATGGCCGCGGGGCATGTATCCATAACTACGACTTTAGCTTCAGGAAGTTGCCTTTTAGCTGATTTCACCGCAGACCTCATTCTGAGGAAGTATGATGGAGTCTCGTCCTCTATGAAAGCGAGATTTTCAAGCTTTCGATCTCTTTTTAGAACCTTTCGAATTTCTTCAAAACGGAACTTCCGATTGCTCAACCCCTTAGGGGGTATCCCATGATCTTGCACAGCTATGCTGACAACTTCAACATCTGAAAATTCTTCACCGAAATTCGTGAAAAACCTCCGCAATTCTTGGATGTTTACCTCATTAATCTTGAGGGTTTCACCGCTGAAATGGATCGGTTCTGATTCTTCGTCAAATATTTCTATGCCAAGCTGCCTAACCTCCTCAAGATCATTTCTAATAGTGTAAGCAGTTTCCCTGCTCATGAGTACACGATAGCCCCTTGCCAGATGTGCCTTCAAGGCGGATGAAAAAGCTCCGCCTCCGATAATCTCTCCTTCTATGAGAATGTCTTTCCCTAACTGAGTAATGCGTCTAACTTTGGAGCTGAAGACCAGAGAAGGACAAGGCAACACCATCTTGATGCAATTCTCAATCGTCTTGCTTTTATCATAAAGGAGAATGTCTTCAGTACCTGCTCCAATATCTATGGCCAAGATTTTCATTTCAAATCTCCTAATCTCGACCAAACAGGATCAATGCACGTCGGAGTAAAATAGGTTAATTAGTGGAACTTATAATCCCTTTCCAGCTTGTGACAAACATGCCAAAGGCCCGTACCTCCGAGAGAAAGCCTGTTTCAATGTTCGTAGACTCTGAGAACATGGCTTTGGCCCTCGACCTATACGAGCTTACCATGGCCGCTGCTTACTTTGATAACGATGAATTCCACGAGGCAACTTTCGAACTTTTCGTACGGAACTTTCCTAAAGATAGATCGTATTTGTTGGCCGCAGGCTTGGAACAAGTAGTTCAATATTTATTGAACGTTAGGTTCAATGATAGCCAAATCAAATTTCTCAAAGCCCATCCAAGCTTCAAGCATGTAAGCAAAGCGTTCTTCAATTATCTCAGAAGATTTAGATTTACAGGCGACGTTTGGGCAGTTCCAGAAGGAACCGTAGTCTTCACTAACGAGCCTATATTAAGGGTCACAGCGCCAGTGATTGAAGCTCAAATTGTCGAAACATATCTCCTGTCAACGATAAACTTTCAGACGTTGATTGCAACGAAAGCCTCCAGGGTTGTTCAAGCAGCGAAAGGACGAGAAATAATAGAGTTCGGTTCTAGACGCGCCCACGGCCCTGAAGCTGGCGTTCTGGCGGCTAGGGCCAGTTACATTGGAGGCTGCATAGGATCCTCTAATGTTCTCGCTGACTATGAATTCGGCGTACCCTCCTACGGAACTATTGCCCACTCTTTCGTAATGAATTTCGACTCTGAAAAAGAGGCATTTCAGAAATACTGCAAAGTTTTTCCAGAACACTCAACGTTGCTCATCGATACCTATGACACAATCCAAGGTGCGAAAAATGCGATTGACATCGGCCTAAGACCAGTCGCCGTTCGACTAGATAGCGGCGATCTCTATGATTTGAGTGTTCAAGTAAGAAAGATTCTCGATGACGCCGGCTTCAAAGACACGAGGATCTTAGCAAGCGGCGACTTGAACGAATACCTCATAGAAGAGCTTGTGTCCAAGGGGGCTAGAATAGATGCTTTCGGCGTAGGGACTGAACTTTCAACTTCGCGGGATGACCCAGCGCTAAGTGGGATCTACAAGTTAGTTTCCATCAAGAAGAATGGGAAACCAATACAGAGAATGAAGTTAAGCCGAGGAAAAAAAACGATACCGGGATCTAAGCAAATTTACAGATTCTACTCGCAAGATGGAAAGCTTAAGGAAGATATATTAGCGTTGGAGAGTGAGCCAAGTCCAGAAGGTTCCATCCCGCTTTTAGTGAAAGTTATTGAAAGAGGCAAGTTGATATATGATCTGCCCAGTCTCGGCGAAATTCGAGAAAGGGCAGGACTAGAGCTTAACAGACTTCCAGACAGCTACAAGAGATTACGCATTTCCGAGGAACCCCCAGTTAGACTAAGCCAAAGACTTGAACAGCTTTTGACCCTACCTCAACAATCATCCTAGAGAACTTTTGAGGGTTAACGCCAACTTTAAAAGTTAAGGGTTAGTCTCAATCCGTAGCGTTGGGAGGCGTTAACAATTTCCAGAGAGTCTTATCCTGAAGTCGGAGATTTGGTGGTAGCTACCGTATCGAGGGTTGTGGATTATGGAACTTATGTGAAGCTAGATGAGTATGACGAAAGAGAAGGCCTAATTCACATATCTGAAATTGCTTCTACTTGGGTCAAGAACATAAGGGATTATGTGAGAGAAGGGCAAAAACTAGTTCTGAAAGTTCTGAGAGTGAGTCCGCAGAAATCCCAAATAGATCTCTCATTGAGAAGAGTTACGGGAAGAGAAAAAGCCGAAAAGATGTTAGAGTGGAAAAAGGAGGGAAAAGCTCTTTCTATTTTGATGGC
>CAZAQQ010000004.1:8417-18159 GCA_964487485.1 uncultured Candidatus Bathyarchaeia archaeon
GGTGCCCCAAAATATCGAATTGAAGTTTTGGCTAGAAACTACGCGGAGGCAGAGAGCACACTCAAGGCGGCTGTACAAGAAGCTTTGACAACAATACAAAACCTTGGAGGGGAGGGCCGCCAACTATAGTTGAAGTGGGAAATTAGGAAATGTTTGAAGTGTAAGAGATACACATTGAGCAAAATTTGCCCCCAATGTGGTGGAGAAACAGTACTCCCCCATCCAGCGAAATTCTCTTTGCAGGACAAATACGCAAAGTACAAGCTGTCGGACAGAGGAGCGAGCAAATGAAGACAATTATTCTGGAGAACAAAACAGTGCCGAGAAAGCCTATTGTCATAGAGGGTTTGCCAGGACTCGGTTCAGTTGGCAAGATCGCGGCATCGTATGTTGCCAAGCAGCTCAGAGCAAAGAAAATCGCGACCCTCTATTCACCTCACTTTCCCTACCATGCCATCACAGACCGCAGAGGCATAGCAAGGTTGCCGAAAAACGATTTCTATCACTGCAAGAGCCGAGGCGGGAAAATGGAGTTGGTGATCATAACAGGTGATTGTCAGCCCCAGACACCTGTCGGACAATACGAGGTTGCAGATGAAGTTGTGAAGTATGCGCAAAAATATTCTGCGAAACTTGTTGTCACGATCGGAGGATACAGTTCTAGTAGGAAGGCTGAGTTGAAGGTAATTGGAGCAGCCACAAGCATTAGATTGATTGACCAACTTAAGAAAACAGGTGTCATCGTAGACAGGGCTGGAACACCCATAGTCGGTGTGGCTGGGCTGGTACTGGCCTTGGCCAAGTCTAAAGGTCTTGAGGCTCTTTGTCTATTGGGAGAAACTACAGGCTATACACCCGATCCTGGAGCTGCGAAGAATGTTCTGCAGATTCTAGCGCGACTGTTGAGACTTGACATCGATCTCTTGGGAATGAGTTACGAAATGGAGAAGGTTAAGGCAATAGAAGCTCGGATAAAGGAAGCGGAAAAGGCTGTGGAAGAGTCCTCTAGAGAGTGGAAGGTGGCGGAAAAGTTCTCCTATATTAGCTAGATTAATGTTGGTTTCCAGAGTCTCAGTGGATTAAGCTTAGGCTTCTGTCCCGTTAACTCTTTTCTAACGATCTGGCGAGTGTCCTATTAGGTGCCGGGCGCAATAACCTTTAAGGTTTGATAAGGACTGGTGGCACCCATGAATTTGCCTCGTATCCCATCCCACTTGGCCTGAATAAGATAGGTGGCTGCTTCCGGCGTCCACCTATACTCGTATTTTCCCTCAGGCGTAGTCCTTACGTCGGCTAAGGGATACCATGATGTACCATAGTCAAGCGAGTATAAGAGATGAGCTGTTGCGCTTCCTATTCTATCCGTGATGGCGCCTGTTATTCTTCCTGAAATTGTCACAGTTTGATTTCGCGCAATAGTGGTATTGCTCAGTAAACATGAGATGGCTGTCGATTCTGGATACTGCACTTCGTAGACAAAAACGAAGTAGTTTGAAGAAGTGAACACGAGTCGGAAATATTCTGAAGTCTTAACGCCGCTTGTGGCCATTCCCTGCCACATAAGCATACCTAGAACAGTAGTGTCCTTTAGCCCTTTCTTGTCCGCTATAGACTCTTCGGACACCACCTTATCACCTACCAAAATTTTTCTCGTGTACTCTACCTCTTCACCAGCTCGCTTCTCAAAGAACTTCACCTGCTCATCCTGGAATCTTGTACCATTGCCTATTCTAGCCATCCAATACCATTTACTGTCTTCCCCAAAACCGTAGAAGCTGACCTGACCTTCTTTCGTTGATGCCCAAGTGACAAAGATTGCCACATGCGTCACGTCAAACTTCTTCAGAACAGCGATGGCCCCGGTCTCATTTGAAAGAAACATCCGGGCTATGAGACCTATTTGCGTAGCATTGATTGTTCCGTTATCGGCTAGAGAACGCCTCTCAGCTATTGCTGTAATCCAGTATCCATAGTCCCACCAAGAAGCAACCACAGCCCTAGCTGGCAGATTCTCCCGCATCCACACTAAAGTTTCTAGCCAATCTTGATACCGCTGCTCTTCTCCGCCTCTGGGTACAACGGGCATGCTGGAAGTCGCTATTGTAGCGGGTGAGTAGGCGCCGGAAACAGTTTTGTTGAAAGTCGGCATAATTGCTATAATGAGAATTAGGAGTATTACGGCTCCGAATTCCCTTCCAATCCTTGTGGCCACACGAATCTTTCTCTTAGGGAATATGACTGCCTCCCTAAGAATGTCAATAGATGGTTTGCCAAGTTCAACCACAGTTATTGCGGCTAAGATGGCAACGGCTGGGCCTAATATGAGTGTAAGGCGAACCATGGACCCAGCGAAATAAAGCGAAGACAACCCAAGCAAAGCCAGAAAAATATCATTTTGCCTGAAACGTCGAATAACGAAGAAAAAGCCAAAAGTCGCTAGGAAAGCAAGAATTCCAATCTCGTAGAACAGCGACGCCCAAGTGGCCGGCCGATGCTCAGCAACAGATTCAACTAGAGGCATGGCAATTCTGCCAGAGGGATTCACAACAGACCAGAACTTCATCATTGCCGTTGGATTAAGTATGAAACCCTGATTCCATAAAATAACTAGACCTACCAGAATAGCGGCCAGGAAACAAAATGAAGAACCCAATTTTGCCCGCAAGGTCTTCACGTAGGTGAGCAATTCTGAGGTGCAAAGAATCAAGAAGACGCCAACAACAGCCATCGTTGACCACTCCTTTGGAAGCCAAGATAGATATGGATGTTGAGAAGCGACTAGAAGTTGAAGGCCAATCGTTGTTGTGTAAGCTACTAAAAGCCGATGTGAGTACCTCCGAAGAATGACTAGGACCAATGAATACATCGCTATCAGCGCCATAGTGTAGCGAAAAGCTCCCCAGCCGAGGCTTAAGTAAGATAAGGCTAGGCCGGAAAAGATGGAGTAGAATAGGCAAGATCGCAATGATCTATCCGGTGAAATTGCCCTTAGATAGAACATGAAAAGAAGAATCATAGTGAAAATGCCGATGGTCTCGTCGTCGAAAAATCCTAACGAAGTTCGGCTTATATGAGAGGTGTTTAAGGCCATAAAGAGCGCGGAGAGGAGACCCACACTTCTGCTCCAAAGGTCTTTGCCGAAGAAATATATGACGATGCATGTTGCCGCCGCCATAATCACGGGAAAAACAACACAGACTTGGAATACAGTAACATTAGCTCCAATTCCGCTTAGAAACATGTACAGAAGAGCGGCTGTAAAAGGCAGCGAAATGTACGCCGATTTGAATACGTCTCTACCGACTGGATACCAGCTCATGTCGTCGTGCCAACTGAACCAAGCTTGAAAACCGTTCTTGACTACATAGTCAGTCATTCTATACTGGAAGTAGGGGTCGAATTCAGAGAGGAAAAAGCCCCAGCGTAGTGGCATCAAACGAATAAGGACAGCTGTCAAAAGAATTAGGCAGAGGCATGAGAATTGAAGTATGTTGCCTTTGGGCAGGGCTGATATAAAGTCCTTAGCATGCCGCATCTTTATCGCCAAAAATTCTTTTCTCGACTCGCCCAGCAACAGTTCCCTGATTTTTTCAATAAGCCGCGAAACAACAGACAATCCTTCGCCACTCCGGTTCGTACCAGCGTTAGTTCATAATCCTTCTTTATATTCGTTGCGCTGACAGAACTCCTCCAGTTTTCAGCTGAAACTACAGGCATGTCAAGAGAATAGCCTTTGAAGCATATCGCAATTTGACTCATCAATTTCGATCAGAGTGTGCGCTAAAGTTAAAATCTCTCATCGCCTTTCCTTCTAGGTTCAAGGATGAGGAATAGTTTGAAACAAAGCACCAGCCGTACTGTAGGCAAGGTACCGAAAGAGTATCTGCCTCAAACCTATGAACAGCAGACTCTCGAGTGGTGGGAAAAGAACCGAATCTATGAGAAAGTCAAGAAACTCTTGGAGGGTAAACCAAAGTACTATTTCGTGGACGGGCCTCCTTATGTAACCAATCCTCCTCATGTTGGAACAGCATGGAACAAATTGTTGAAAGACTGCATTCTCAGGTACAAGAGAATGGCTGGATATGATGTGCGCGACCAGCCTGGCTATGATTGCCATGGATTGCCAATTGAGGTCAGAGTTGAGGAGGATCTTGGAATAAAATCGAAGAAGGAAATAGAAGACTCAATCGGAATTGAAAACTTCATTGAAAAATGCAAGGAATATGCTGTTGAAAATGTGAAACTGCAGACTGAAATATTCAAGAATTTAGGAGTTTGGATGGCTTGGGAAAAACCATACATCACATTCGAGGATGACTATATTGAGTCTGTCTGGTGGACGATTAAAAGAATAGAAGAAAAAGGGCTGCTTGAAAAAGGTTTAAGAGTCGTACATTGGTGTCCGAGATGCGGGACAGCTCTAGCTGGCTATGAAGTCACGGACGAATACAGAATCGTAAGAGACTACTCAGTCTATGTCAAGTTTCCAGTTGCTGGTAAAGAGAGGGAGTACATTCTTATTTGGACCACAACCCCCTGGACCTTGCCTGTGAATGTAGCGGTGATGGTGCATCCTGACAACATTTACGTTAAGGTTGCTGTTGGAGACGAAGCATACTTACTGGCTGAAAATAGATGCCGGGATGTTTTTGGGCAAATTGGCGTTCAGTATCAAGTGTTGGACAAATTCAAAGGGGAACAACTGAATGGATTAAGATATAAACCTCCGCTACTGGAGGAGGTTACGCTTCAGTCACAACTTCAAAACGCACACATGGTTGTTCTAAGCAGAGAATATGTGACGGTGGAGGAAGGAACCGGCTGCGTGCACATAGCACCGGGACATGGAGAAGAAGACTTTGAAGTGGGGCAACAATACAGGTTGCCTATAGCCTGTCCAGTCAATGAAAGAGGTGCATTCACGCAAGACGCTGGCAAATACGCAGGAAGCTACGTAGTAGAAGCTAACAAGGCGATAATAGAGGATTTGAGCAAAAAGGAATTGCTGCTCCACCAAACC
Source organism: uncultured Candidatus Bathyarchaeia archaeon (assembly GCA_964487485.1). Lineage (GTDB taxonomy): Archaea > Thermoproteota > Bathyarchaeia > 40CM-2-53-6 > CAZAQQ01 > CAZAQQ01. The sequence continues at coordinate 13,441 of CAZAQQ010000004.1, forward strand.
ATAGTCGAGCATTCTTATCCTCACTGTTGGAGATGCAAAACTCCTCTATTGCTGAGAGCCACTAGTCAGTGGGTTGTAAAGGTCACCAACATCAAGGATAAGCTCCTTGAGGAAAATGAAGAAGTAGTATGGGTTCCGGACTGGGCTGGAACTAGGAGATTCAAAGATTGGCTTTTGGGAGCAAGGGACTGGGTAATATCAAGACAAAGATACTGGGGGGTCCCCCTCCCAATTTGGATCTGCGAGAAATGCGGTAGAAAGACGGTTATAGGATCGAAAAATGAGCTGAAAGAAAAGGCTGGAGGTTTACCTCCTAACCTAGAGCTACATAGGCAATTTGTAGACGCCATGTCGCTGAAATGCGACTGCAACGAAGTTATGAAGCGTGTGCCTGATACCGTAGACGTTTGGATGGACTCTGGCGTAGCCTCTTGGGCGTGTCTCCAATATCCCAAGAGCCAAGACGAATACGAGAAATGGTGGCCTGCCGACCTAGTACTGGAAGCTCACGACCAAACGCGAGGGTGGTTCTACACGCAGCTAGTTTCATCAGTAGCTGCCTTTGACAAGAGGCCCTACAAATCTGTGCTAATGCACGGTCACACATTAGATTCTTCAGGGCAAAAGATGAGCAAATCCCTTGGAAACTTCATCTCCCCAATGGATGTGATACCTAAATACGGAAGAGATCCTTTGAGGCTGTATGAACTTCAATGCACTCTTTGGGATGACTTTAGGTTCTCCTGGGACGAGGTAGCAGAAGTACGCAGATCAATTCAAGTGATATGGAACATATTTGTTTTTGCCAGCCTATACTTGAACCTTGACGGTTTCTCACCAAGCAAATGGCCAATAGAAAAAGCTTGGCGGCATATGCGTCCAGAAGACAAGTGGCTTCTCTCTAAGACCGAGAGCTTGAAGACCATTATGACAAAAGAAATGAAAAATTTGAATGTGCACTTAGCTATTCGAGCTTTGAACAAGTTCGCCCTCGAAGATTTAAGCCGATGGTATGTAAAGCTTGTTAGAAGAAGATTTTGGCTCGAAAGAGAGAGCCGAGACAAAATTGCTTCATACTCTGCGCTCTACTACGCCTTGAAAAATTGGGTTATGCTGAGCGCCCCATACACTCCGTTCTTAGCTGAAAAACTTTACCAAGCTATAGTAAAGCCAGCAGAAATAGATGCCCCAGAAAGCGTGCATATGTGTAGCTGGCCAGAACCTGACGCGCGTTACTTGGATCCAAACTTGGAAGAGGAAATGGAGCTAGCGAAAGAAATAGTGGGAGCAATAGCCAGCGCACGTCAGACCCGCAAGATAAAGCTCAGGCAACCTGTGCAACGAGTAATCGTCGTCACAGACAACTTGAAAGTGGAGAAAACAGTGAGAAACCTAGAGAAAGTTGTTTTCGAGCAAGCAAACACAAAAAGCTTCGAGTTTGTAAGCCCAAAAGAAGAAGAAAAGCTGAAGAAAATCCATGTGGAGCCAAAATTCGAAGCTTTAGGACCTGTCTTCAAGGCCGAGACAATGAAGATTGCGGACGCAATCAGAGGCCTAGACGGAGCAAGAGTTCTTGAAAAACTCCGAGAAAACGACAAATTTGAAACGATGGTGAACGGAAAGCACCTACTTTTGACCCCAGAAATGTTTTCTTTTAGGGAAGAGATGCCTGAAAACTTCATCTTAGGCTCTTTCAGCCAAGGAAGAGTGTACGTGGACACTAGTCTTCCGGAAGTTCTTAGACAAGAAGGTTTAGTGAGAGACGTTGTACGGCGTCTGCAGGAAATGAGACGCCAGATGAATTTATCGGTAGACGCCTTTGTGTCCGCTTGCATCGTGACACCGACAAAGAAAGATAAGAATTGGCTGGAGAAAAGGAGGAGCTATATCAAAGAAGAGGTTAGAGCAAAGCGGCTTCACATAGTGGAGAAAAAAGAGAAGATACCGAGGTTAGAATTCAAGAGAACGTGGGAAATCGACAAGAAAAAGTATGAAATGGGATTAGAACTTCTGACTGAGAAAGCTTAGTTTTGAGATATGAGAAGAATTACCGCAAAAGAGTAGGAAAGTGAGATTTGAACAAGCGGTTAGGCCTCATAGTAAACCCGATCGCCGGACTAGGCGCGTAGTTCTGTTATAGAACGGCGGGTAAAGCGGATCGGTCGGGCTTAAGGGAACAGATGGAGATCAGATCTTAAGAAAAGCATTGGAACTCGAAGCAAAACCAGTAGCACCGAACAGAGCAAAGCAATTCCTTCGGCAACTAGCCCCTATGAAGAAATACATCAGTCTGTACACTTCCGCTGGCGTCATGGGCGAAGACGAGGCCAAAGCCATAGGTTTCCTACCATCGCTCGTTATTGGAGAGAGGAGAGAGCTCACTACGGCGGAAGATACGAAGAGGGCTGCCGAGTACATGGCAAGAGAAGGAGTGGATCTGATGGCGTTTTGCGGTGGAGATGGGACAGCAAGGGACCTAGCACAAGCCATCAACATGAAGATACCTGTTTTGGGTATACCGGCAGGAGTAAAGATGCACAGTGCAGTGTTTTCAATAAATCCTAGAGAAGCTGCGAGAATCGTCGTGAAGTTCTTCTCGGGCGAAATAAGTACCAAGGAGGCGGAAGTAATGGACATTGATGAAAATGAATTTCGAAAAGGGCGGCTCTCAGCGAGGCTCTACGGCTACCTACTCGTTCCCTTCGAGGAATTCCTAGTCCAACAGGTTAAGGCATCATCGCCGCAAACAGAGGATGAGGTAGAAAATCAAAAGGCTATAGCGAAGCAAGTATCTGAAGAGATGAAGGATGATTGGCTATACATAATTGGACCAGGCACCACTACTCGCGCAGTCTCTGAAGCACTGGGACTGGAGAAAACATTGTTGGGCGTTGATGTGATGTATGGAAGGAAGCTGTTGGCCAAAGATGCAAACGAAAAACAATTGTTGCAGTTAATGAAGGGAAAGAAAACTGCGATAATAGTCACGCCTATCGGTGGACAAGCCTATGTCTTTGGAAGAGGAAATCAGCAAATCAGCCCTGCCGTGATAGAGAAGGCGGGAAAAGAAAACATTACAGTTATTGCAACCAAACGAAAGTTGCTGACACTTGAACCTAGGCGATTGCTTGTTGACACTGGTAGCAACGGGCTAGACGAGAAACTGAGAGGATACGTAAAGGTCGTAACAGGGTATAGGGAAGAAACAGTCATTAGAATTGAGTAGCGTAATGGTTGCTCGGCATCTCTTCACGCTATGTTGTTCGCTGAGGCAAATGCTATTTCTTGCTTAATGAAGCTTTTAGAAAGTCTCCGTAGCTCTTTGCGTTCATCAGGTTCTTAAGCTCTGCTTCAAGGTTTGAGGGTTTAATAACGGCTATCCAACCTTCGCCGTAGGGACTGTTGTTTACTAGTTCTGGGCTATCAACTAGTTTCTGATTCACCTCGACTACTTCACCTGAAACTGGTGAGTATACGTCAGCTACCGCTTTCACAGATTCAACGGTGCCCATGCTCTGCATTTGAGAAAACTTCTTGCTTGCCTGAGGAAGGTCTACGAAAACAATTTCGCGAAGAGATTTTTGGGCATAATCTGTTAATCCAATTCTGCATTTCTCTCCTTCTTTTTTCAACCAATCGTGTTCCTTTGTGTAGTAGAGGTCGTCTGGAACTTCAAAATCATCAACCTTCACTTAGATCCCTCCGAACCAACTTCCTATAGCGCTTAGCCTACAAATTCTATCTGGTAGTATATTACTTTAACAACCTAACCTGACAACCAGCTTGCTCTGTAGCTCATTTGGCAAAGCAGCAGTTCTTATGAGGCTCTCGTTCTTCCGTATTTCTCTGTGTCAAAAAAAGGGAACTTCATAACCTCTGCTTCAAGAATCTTTTCGCGGACTCTTATTCCCAGCACCATACTTTCGCCTGAATATTCAGTAGGGACATATCCTATAGCAATGCCCCTTTGAAGGATAGGGGAGAATGTTCCACTAGTAACTTTGCCTACTACCTTTCCTTCCTTCAGTATTTCGCAATTGGCTCTGGGTATACCGCGATCTCTGACCCTCATCCCGACGCGAAGCCGCTTCAATCCCTCTGACTTTTGTTTTAGCAAAGCATCTTTCCCTATGAATTCACCTTTATCGAATTTTACAGTGTAACCAATTCTAGCCTCAAGAGGAGAGATGGTTTCGTCTAATTCGCTACCATAGAGACACATCCCAGCTTCAAGCCTAAGAACATCACGTGCCCCCAGTCCACAAGGCTCTATTTTGAATTCACTTCCCGCCTCTATTAGACGGTTCCAAATCCCAGCCGCCCGCTCAGGGTTTTCAAGAGAAGCATTCCAAACGAAGACTTCGAATCCATCTTCACCAGTGTAGCCCGTTCGAGAAACTAAGCGTTTGGAACCTTCTAGGGAGATCCATTTGCAGCAGAAGCGTCGGATAGTAGAAACATCTTCCGCGCTCAACTTCTGAAGTGTCAACTGCGCTTTTGGGCCTTGCAATGAAAACATAGCTACTCGGTCAGAGATTTGCTCAAGGTCTACTTTGAACCTCTGGACATTTCGTTTGAGCCACGAATAGTTCTTTTCTCGGTTTATTGCGTTATAGATCATTAAGAAAAGCTCTTGCTCAAGCTTTAGGATCACCAAGTCGTCTTTTGTTCCCCCCTGCTCATTGCACATCACCGTATAATGCCCTTCGTATTGACCTA
>CAZAQQ010000004.1:18259-21679 GCA_964487485.1 uncultured Candidatus Bathyarchaeia archaeon
GTGAGCTTATACTTCTTCCATCATGGAGTTCACAATGTTCTCTCTAAGCTTTAGGAATGAGGAATCAAATCTTTTTCTAGGTCTCAGGAGATCTACAGGAACCTCTGCTTTGATTCTGGCTGGCCTTTTGGTCAGCACTATGATTCTGTCTGAGAGTAGTACTGCTTCCTCGACGTTGTGCGTTACGAAGATAACTGTCTTTCCCACCTTCAGATGTAGGTTTACCAATTCCTCCTGCATGATGCTTCGGGTTTGCAGATCCACATTTCCAAACGGCTCATCCATCACCAGTAGATCGGGATCTATCGCTAGCGCTCTTGCAATGGCTACTCTTTGCCGCATTCCTCCTGAGAGCTGATGTGGGTAGTAACTTTCGAAGCCCTTGAGCCCCGGTATGACTTCCAAGATGTTTTTGACTGCCTTCTCTATTTCCGGATCCAGTTTGTTATGAAGTTCTAAGCCGAATGCTACGTTTCCCCAAACATTTCTCCAAGGTAAGAGTGAATCCTCCTGAAAAACAAACCCGATGTTATGCTTCATTGGACTAACAGGTACATCATCGATCAGTACCGAGGATGATGATTCCAACCCAGATATTATCCGAAGCAGAGTTGTCTTTCCGCAACCTGACGGACCAACTAGAGATAGAAATTCGCCTTCCGCAACTCCAAATGATATGTTATCTAAGACCTGTAGACTCCCAAAATACTTGGAGATGTTTTCGAGACGTACCTTCACCTTGCCCCTATGCTCCGCGCTCATACCCTGACCTCGACACGCCACTTAAACAAGGACTTTTCAGCCCGCAATAGGCCTTCGTTCATCACCAGCCCTATGACCCCTACAGCTATCATTCCTGCAATCATCCCACTGACATTGAGCAACTCACCGTTCTTCAATATCAGCCAACCCAAGCCTCTGACTTCTCCCCCAATCATCTCGGCTGCGACAATGCACATCCAGCCTACACCAAGCCCGACCCTAAAACCAGTCATAATTTCAGGTAACGCGCTAGGAATCGCAATCTTCCATATTATAGCTCTCCTATTTCCTCCAAAGACCCTCGCCACATCCACTAGAACCCGGCTGATTCTTTGGAAACCTGCGATAGTATTAAGCAATATTGGAAAGAAAGCCCCAAGCCATATTAAAAAGATGTAGCGTGAATAGCCGCTGAGCAATAGGATAGCAAGAGGTATCCAAGCTATTGGAGGCACGAAGCGCAATGGCTCTAGCACGGCCTTCGATGACTCGTAGATCTCTCGCCTCAGGCCCATTACTATCCCCGTCGGAACTGCTGTCAACGCAGCAACGCCGAACCCCGTCAGTATTCTGAAAATACTTGTTGCTGCATGATCAAGCAACTTAATGCCCTCTATGTCACCTGATACTGACAAGGAAACGAGTGCTCTAGCAACATCAGTCGGCCCTGGAAAATAGTGTGAATGCACTAGTCTTGAAAGAATCTCCCAAGCTAGGATAACGATAGCGACGGACACAAAGTTGAAAACAAGGATTCTTTTGATTTGGGACAGATCTCTGATAGCCCTAGCCATAGACACTAACTCTTGGCGATCCCCAGCTCTAGAAGTACCCCGTCTAGAAACTTTCTGTCGATGAAGGACTTCACGAAGGCATCAACATCTGGAACCTTACCCGGTTCTATTTTCTTATCCTCAATGAGGGATTTTACGAATATCTTAGCGCTACTCTCATCTACATAATATTCCCACTTCATCCTTTTCCAAGCTTCTCTGACCGTATCAAGCGGTCTTCCACTCATTTCAGAAAATACTTTCATAGCCTCGTCTGGAGACCTTTCCTTAATTTCTCTCAAAGCCCTTACGTGGATCTTCAATATTTTCCTTGCGAGATCAGGCTGTTCCCTAAACATCTTCCCAGAGACATAGAGGATGCAGCATTGATGACCTGCCAAGATCTCCGCAGACGTGTAGATGACTTGGCCTGTACCTTTCACTACCGCCTCAGCGCAGAAGGGTTCCCAGTCTATGAATGCATCGATCTCACCCTTCTCCAGCAATATTGGTAGATCCGAAAACCTATGACTCCTTATATCGACAGTAATGTTGAACTTCTTAGCCACCATTCGTATCATAGTATCTTGAATACTTCCTATACCAGGCGTCCCAACCTTCTTCCCAGCTAGATCCTTGACACTTCTTATTTCCGGCTTCGCGACTATGGCGGAGCCTTCGAGGTTCGATGAGGCTATGGCTACAAGATCAGCGTCTTGGGATTTCGCTGTGAGTGCTGGCACAACGCCTACGTAACCCGCGTCAAGCTCACCGCCCACAAAAGCCATCATCTCAGAGGGGCCATTCAGATACTCCTTGCGGATTGGAACTATTCCTTCTTCTTGATACCAGCCTTTTTGATAGGCGAGGAAAAATGGGACTTGATGCAAATCAGCAGAAAGATGCCCGATGCGGACTACAGTAGGCGCGCCTGCAAATCCTATTTTATAGCCAGCGTTGTATCCAACGTAATAGCCGACGCTGAATCCTAAGGCTGCTACAACCACAATTACTAGGAGCAATGATGCAGAAATCTTCTTTAGCGCCACGGTCTCACCTTGAGTATTGTAGTGCTGGTAGAGCTTTATTAGTCTTGTCCAAAAGTGATATGAAAAGAGGACGAAAAGGATAAGTTCTTATCTGGGCAGCCCCACATGGGTTAGGAATGCTTTTGCCCAGCGACGATGTAATTCGCGCTGCCCTAAGGTCTAGCGCAGACTTCGAGAGGGCTTTAAAAGATTCTCTAGACGAGAAAGGAATTTCCGCGAAGGAGTTTGCGAAAAGAGCGGGATTGCCTACTTCCACCTTATATAAGGTTCTTTCAGGAGCTAGAAAAGACCCTAACCTCTCCACTTTCCGACAAATAATCAGTGCTTTGCGACGACTTGAAGGAGTTGAAGAAAAGGAAGATACAATTGCAGTGATTGCTACGCGAGCAGTACTTGACTTAATCAAAGACCGGACAATAGAACTGAATGGGAAATCATTCTCGATCAGAGAGTATCCTGCAACTTCAATTGAAGACTGCATAATCGCCGCTGTTAAGGCGGAGAGAGAGCAAGCAGATGCGATAGTATGTGCGCCTATTGTCAGCACTACTATTGAGAAAATAGTGAACATACCTGTGGCAGTAATGATGCCGAAGGAAAGCTTGGCAAGAGCTATCAAGCTCGCTGCACAAAAAGTAATTCAAGGCCACTAGAGCCTTCTTAACGCAAATTTCCTCACTGGCCTCGGTCTACTTAGGTTTAAATAAGCTCAAGCGTTAAGAGTCGGCTAAACGGTAGTCTTCATTGGAGGTTGGATGATGGTTGGTGAGATGCCCCCTAAGAAAAGAGTTTTTTCAGCTCTCATGGGTGGAAGAGTTGATAGGATTCCGGCGATA
>CAZAQQ010000005.1:0-2736 GCA_964487485.1 uncultured Candidatus Bathyarchaeia archaeon
CGAAGGTGCAAGCGAAAGTCTACCGAGAATTGAACCCGCCTAACCTGATCCTGATGGGTCCGGGGCCGAGCAATGTTGATCCAAGAGTTTTGAAAGCAATGTCTTCCCCCATAGTAGGTCATTTGGATCCCTTTTTCCTTGAAGTTATGGATGAAACAGTGGAGCTCTTGAGATATCTTTTCAGGACTGAGAACAGGTTTTGCGTACCTCTCTCTGGAACAGGCACGGCGGGAATGGAAGCTGCTATTTGCAATATCGTGGAGAAAGGCGATGAGGTCGTAGTTGGAGTAAATGGGTTCTTCGGTCAAAGAATGAGTGAAATTGTTTCAAGGTGCGGAGGCAAAAGCATAGAGGTGAAGGCAGGTTGGGGTGAGATAATTACGAAGGACGCGGTTAAGGAAGCCCTGTCTCAGTCAAAGGCGAAGGTCGTAGCGGTTGTGCATGGGGAAACGTCAACTGGTGTAATACAACCTATTAAGGAAATATCTAAAGTAGCCAAAGAATACGGCGCACTTCTACTCGTTGATGCTGTAACCTCGTTGGCTGGCTGCGAATTGGATGTTGATGATTTCGGCATAGACATTTGCTATAGCTGCTCCCAAAAATGCTTGAATTGCCCCCCTGGACTTGCTCCAATAACGCTGAACGATCGAGCGCTTGAAAAGGTGAAGAATAGGAAGACGCCGGTGCAAAGTTGGTACCTGGATTTGTCACTGATTGAATCGTACTGGTTGCAGGGTAGAGCCTACCACCACACAGCACCGATTTCACTAATCTACGGCTTAAGGGAAGCCCTAAGAATTGCCTATGAGGAAGGCTTTGAGAGAAGGTGGGAGAGACATAAGAAGAATAGCTTAGCGTTGACCAATGGAATAGAAGCAATGGGGTTGAAGATGCACGCGCCTAATCACAGGCTTCCAAGCCTCAACTCAGTAGATGTTCCCCAAGGCGTTTCTGAACTGGAGATAAGAAGAATCCTACTTAACAAATTCGGAATAGAAATTGGAGGAGGCTTAGGCTTGTTGAAAGATAAGATATGGAGGATAGGGTTGATGGGGATGAACTCCAGCGAAAGGAACGTTGTTCTAGTTCTAGAAGCCTTCGAAAGAGCATTGAAGGAGAAGGGTTTTCCAGTCAAGCTCGGCGAAGGAGTTAGGGCAGCTATGGAGCTTTTCGGCCACTAACTCAGCCGCGAAGGCCAGAATACTTCTTTCCCAGTTCTTAAAGGCGTGTTGTTAGACGCTAAATCAAGTTAAGCGCAGTAGACTCGCTATTTGGCCTTCACATGCCTGACTATTGGGGGCCTGACTTTCTTTAGGACTCGATAACCACAAATGGGGCACTTGATTTCCGGAGTAACAGACAGTTGTTCAACTGTGACCTTGGCACTGCAGCTGAGGCATTCATATATTATTCCACTGACTTTTTCTTCTGTTCCAGCGGCCATAGTATTGAGCTCCCCAATAGAGCTCCAACCAAACAGAATTAAGCATTTCGCGTAGCATTCGGCTGATGAGCGCTTGAGCAAGAGCATCCTAGCAAGAAGCTAAATCGCTTTTCGCAATCACTTCTACTGGGGTACTCCTCTTGACGCGTCGAGAAAGACTGATGGCTCGAGTGGCCAAGACCGTATCTCCCGGAGTGGAGTTCCTATCGGTTACCAAGGGGCTGGACATAGTTGGCGACATAGCCACTCTTCGATTTCCCTATGGTTTAAGCCAAAGTCGGTATGACCTAGCTGAAGCATTATTGCGAGAGCTTCCGAGCGTTAGAGTTGTTCTCGGTCAACTAACGCCTGTCAAGGGTGAGTATAGGATTCGAGAACTGGAATGGTTGGCTGGCGAAAAAAGAACATCAACTATCCATAGGGAGTACGGATGCTCACTGAAAGTGGATTTGGCGAAAGTATATTTTTCTCCGCGTTTGTCCTACGAGCGCATGCGCGTTGCCAACCTCGTGCGGGAAAGGGAACTGCGCTCCGGAGCTGCTGAAGCTGTTGTGAATATGTTTGCGGGAGTAGGTTGTTTTTCAATTTTAATTGCAAGGAATAGCCAATTTGCAAAGATTTATTCAATAGACATAAATCAGGAAGCCGTACGCCACATGATGGAGAATATCAGGCTGAACAAGGTTAGAGACCGTGTCGAAGCCATACTCGGTGACGCGAAACAAATAGTGGCATCTCATCTCGCCGCTTCCGCTGACAGAGTTCTAATGCCCTTGCCTGAGAAGGCCTACGAGTATCTCGAGGCCGCGGTGAGAGCTCTCAGACCTAGAAAAGGAGTAATTCATTTCTACGAATTCATCCACGCAAGGAAGGAAGAAGACCCAGCCCGGAAGCTATTCGAGAAGGCTTCTGAGAAAATGGGTGAACTGGGAGTAGATTTCCGGTTAGATTCTAGCAGAATTGTTAGAACTGTTGGACCGAATTGGTATCAAGTAGCCTTAGATATACTGGTGAACAAACGCACTTAGATTCATTCAATAGTTCTCCTGCTGAAAGTTTTTCCAGAAAACGTTGATGGTTTCACAAGCATGCTAGGCCAGTAGCCCCTCTTGAGAAAACCATAAGAGATCATATTGCGGTCTTTTCAATTCTTGATAAGCACAAGGTTGTCACATACGGTGTTTGGCATGCCCAAGCAGCTCACGGTAATAGGTTTTGAGGGTTTTCCGCTAGTGAAGGTCGGGGACGATATTGGCGGAATGATTGTTGAACTGGCTGAGAAGCAAGGG
>CAZAQQ010000005.1:2836-7788 GCA_964487485.1 uncultured Candidatus Bathyarchaeia archaeon
GAGTTAACGAAAAAGAGGTTAGCCGTAATCGTATGCGATACTCAAAGCAGGCCGTTTAGGCGGGGACAAGTTGAACTGGCTATCGGAGTGGCAGGAATCAAGCCTTTCAAAGATTATCGCGGTCAAAAAGACTTGTTTAGATACACATTAAGGTTCAAAAATGTCGCTGTTGCAGACGAAATCGCTTCAGCCGCTGAACTGGTTCTTGGACAAGGGGCTGAAGGCGTTCCTGTAGCAATTGTCAGGGGAATAGAGGGAGTTGAGCGGAGCGAGAAATCTCGGAGCAGCGAACTCATCATGTCGGAAGAAGACATGTTTAGAGGGGTGATCTAGAGAAATCAGATTCGGTTTTCGCTAACTTCAGGCCATGGAGTTGCCTAAAAGAAGTTTTTGACGCATTCAAAATTGTGCCTAACTGCATCTTTCCCTTTGACGATGTTTCCATGGCCTGGGAGCAAGAAATCTATGTCTAACCTAGATGTTTCCTCTATGGACTTTCTAAGCGCCTCAGTGTCGCCTCCCGGCAAGTCCGTTCTTCCTACACCATATTCGAAGAGTAGATCTCCACATATCAAAGCCCTATGTTCTTCAGAGTATAGGCTGATGCTGCCGGGTGTGTGACCGGGCGTATGCAATACTCGAAAGTTCGCGGCTCCTGTGCTAAGCTCATCTGCCAGGAGGGTGTCTACTTTGAATTCAGGCGGCTCAACTCCGAAGATCAGTGAAACCTCCCTTGCCCCAGCGTGAAGGAATTTCTCCTCCAACCTGTGAAGCGCAATCCTAGCTCCAGAAAGCTCTTTCAACCTCTGACTTGCTCCACAATGGTCTATATGGGCATGTGTGTTAACTATCAAGTCAAGGTCTTTCACGTCAAATCCGTCTTCAATCAACGAAGAAACAAGCCTATCTAAGAATGGACCGTATCCAGGGTCAATAAGAACGCAGATTTCATCGCTTACGATATATGAGTTGCTGCTTATTCCGGCTCCGGGATAGAAAAAAATGTTTCCAATGAGCTTCATCAGATTTCTTAACCCAGTCTAAGGAATGCATGTCTTGGAGCGTTCCATGTCCATGGAGTTAACCTCGCATTTTATAAATCCGTTCCGTCAAGTTTTCGTTCCGGAGATCGCTTTTCTAAGAGGCTTGTTCAAGCGCCCTATTGACTCATGGATTTTTCAGCAGTTTTCAATTCTCATTTTAGAGTGATATTTTCCTTTCATTGGTGAAATTGAACAGTCGAATCTTTCAAGGAGCGGGGGGACTCTAGGGTCTATACTCAGGCCCCCTTCTTGTGAATTGTCTAAGTTTCCTTACGTTTCTTTTTTGCCTTGAGGATATTGGCGACTCTCGTTGGCAGGCTCCAAAGTTCAATGAAGCCTTGGGACCAAGATTGATCGAAAGTTGTTTTTACGTCGTAGGTTGCTAGATCTAAGTCGTAGAGCGACATGGGGGACGACCTTCCTACAACTTGCAGACTGCCCTTGTATAGTTTTAACCTAACTTCTCCGCAAACCCGCTCCTGCGTCTTGTTTATGAAGGCTTCAAGGGCTTCTTTCAAAGGGTCAGTCCACAACCCAGCATAAACGAGGAAGCTCCACTCTGCGTCTACATGCTGTTTGAACAGCAGCTCATGTCTTGTCAAAACAGCTTTTTCTAAGTCTCTATGCGCTTCCAATATCACGCTTGCTGCAGGGTATTCATAGACTTCCCTTGACTTAATTCCGACAAGTCGATCTTCCATATGGTCAATGCGGCCAACCCCATGGCGTCCTGCAATCTCGTTAACATTTTGGATCAACATGACAGAACCGAGTTTTTCTCCATTAAGGGCGACAGGAACCCCTTCGTCAAATTCGAGGGAAACATACTCAGGTTTATCAGGTGATTTTTCTGGCGGAGATGTCCACTTGTAAACTTCTTCAGGCGGCTCATGTTCTGGGCGTTCCAGAACACCGCATTCTATTGATCTTCCCCAAAGATTTTCATCTATGCTGTAGGGGCTTTCCAAGCTTGAGGGCACTGGAATGCTCCTTTCCTTAGCGTACTTTATCTCCTCCTCCCTTGTCAATTTCCACTCGCGTATTGGAGCTACTATCTTTAATTCTGGAGCCAAGGACTTCGCTGTTACATCAAATCTAACTTGATCGTTACCTTTGCCAGTACAACCGTGAGCTACCCCCGTCGCCCTTTCTTTCTCGGCAATTTCCACTAGCTTCGACGCAATCAGCGGCCGCGATAACGCTGTTCCTAAAGGGTACTTACCCTCGTAAAGTGCATTTGCCTTGACAGCAGGAAAAATATAGTCCCTCACAAACTCTTCCTTGGCATCTATTGAATAATGTTTCAATACACCTATCTTTCTCGCTTTTTTTTCAACGAGTTCAAGGTTATCGCCTTGTCCAACATCCACGGTCACCGTTATGACATCGGCATTGTATTTCTCTTGAATCCACTTTATCGCAACGGAAGTATCTAATCCGCCGGAATAGGCTAGAACTATTTTATCCTTCAATTTTGATCCTTTCTACAGATGACTATTCTTGGATAGGTTATGAGCACTTTCAACCATTAATAAAGAGTGACTATTATCTCCTTCCAAACCCAAGAGTCATCTTAGAATCTATTGTTTTTGGGCGCGAATATTTGTTGTCTTAAACTATAATTTAGAGTTTTTCAACGAGTTCTTTCGGGTCTATTCTCCTTATCCCCTTAATTCTGTCGTAGACATGCTCAGTACAATCTTATCTCTAGATACTGCTGTTGCTATGTGATAAGCGTCGAAAGGGCTGACTTTGTATTCGTTTATCAGTATAGAAGCTGTCAAGCATATTTCCGGAGCCAGTTCAACCTATTCCAGGTTTTTCAGATGTATAAGGGCGTTAACTGCTTTAACGAGTTCATCGAATAGTTGCCTATTGTAGAGCCAAAAAACTATCTCTTGTATGGTAGCGACAGAAACGTAAACTCCTTTAAGCTTGCCAGAATCTATTTCTTCCAGAATCCTTCTGGCTATTGGTTTAAGTCTGTCTTCTTTCTTTATAGAAGCCAGTAGTAGGTCGGATTCAATTAAAATCCGAATTCACCCTTGTAACTTTTTGTCGACAAGTCTTTGGGCAGTTCTTAGAGCCTCTTTTCTAATTTGATGTACTGTTTTCTTTACTTCAACCTGCAAGCCTTCTAAAACCTTGACCGGACGTTTGGGCGCTGGTAGAATGGCTAAATGATCGCCTAAATCAACGTATATGATTTCATCTCCCTCATTAATCATATATTTTTCTCTTAAGAGCTTGGGTATGGTTATCTGCCCCTGCCTAGTTACTTTAACCTCGTAGGCCACTGGGATCGCCCTACTAAATCTTCGGACAAAATACTATATATGCCTTCATTTCACTAGTCCTTCACGCCAAGAGGATTTCTTGTCTAAGCAGGCTAGTACCTAAACGGTGTTTTGAACGTAACTTGGGTCTACAGTTTGAATTGAGAATCCTGAATGTTTGGCAGCGTGGCCAAACGGTTTATGTGTGTGACAACGCATATTTCGCGACGACTAACTGAACCGGAAGAGCATACCATGGTTGAATTGGATAAGATTGACAGGGTGATTTTGAACAGGCTGCAGGAAGATGCTAGGAAGTCTTTCAGGGAAATAGCTAAGGAGGCGGGCGTAAGCGAGGGAACGATCTTTGTTAGAGTCAAGAAACTGCAGGAAAGCGGAGTAATTAAGGGTTTTAGGGCTGTTGTTAACCCGGAGTTGATTGGAAAGAAAGTCACAGCCTTCATACTTCTGAAAGTTCTGCCAAAAATGTACAGGAGTGTCCTCGAGGAGCTGGCTAAACTAGATGATGTCTTCGAGATTTACGATGTAACTGGAGCTTGCTATGCAATCCTAAGAGTGTACACGCAAAATACAGAACAGCTAGCAGACCTTATCGACAAGATTGGAACGGTAGAGGGCATTACAAGCACAGAGACGGCGGTCGTCCTAAGAAGTATAAAGCAACAGTCGATAATAAAGGTGTAAAAAATTCCTTGCAGTTTATGCTGGGGATTTGAAGTTACATCTGCCTATTTTGTTGCGAGGAGCCTTGTGACAGAAGGCGTTCCACAATCCTCTTGTAGATTTCTATGCTTTTCAGATACTCTGGAATCTCTATGTACTCATTTTCGGAATGATCAAGATGTGAGTTCCCCGGGCCGTAGGTGACCGTTGGAATCCTCAAGATTCTTCCAATCATGTTCATATCTCCTGTGCCTGTCTTGCGTATGAGTCGAGCAGTTTCTCCCAAAACGTCCTTCACAGATTCTTGCAGCGCCCTTACGAAACTTGAGTTCTTATCGGCTTCGTAGGCTTCAGTGATTTCCAAAATGTTCAGGCTGACTCTGATTGACGAAGACTTTGCTTGAAAGTTTTGAATTAAGCCATTAATCTCTCCAAGAGCCTTTTCGCAGGGGATTTGCGGCGGGATTCTAATGTCGATCACTAACTTGCATGTTCCAGGGATTACGTTGTCTGCGGATCCGCCTTGGATGATGGTTGGTGTTACTGAGACTCCGTAGTAATGCTCTCCTTTTCGCTCGTTGTTAAAGGTGTTGCTTTGCAGAATTTGGACCAGCTCGAATGATTTGAGTATAGCATTTTCAGTGAGCCAAGGCGCGCTTGCGTGGCTGGTGGGGGTTTCAACTGTGACTTCGAGTTTTAGTGCACCTTTATAGCCTATTGTTATATTTCGTATCCCGCTTGGCTCGCCGAAAATCGCAAAATCTGCTTGAATTTCCCTTTTCTTAAGTAGCTCTTTTATTCCGATGCTTCTACCTTCCTCATCTACAACGCATGCTAAGACTATTTTTCCCGAGATCGGCTGATTCGTGAATCTAGATGTGGCCATGATCATGGCGGCTAGAGAAGACTTCGCGTCTGCAGCTCCGCGGCCATATATTCTCTGCCCTTC
>CAZAQQ010000005.1:7888-11534 GCA_964487485.1 uncultured Candidatus Bathyarchaeia archaeon
TCCAATGCTTTGAAAGCGCTTCCTGAAGAGAATGCAGCCATTGTGCGGGGCGTTGGTATGCCAGCTTTCCTCAGGGCGAGAGTGCTGAACAATTTGTTTCCGCAAGTTTGGGCTGAGGAAAGGTTGTTAATGACGTGTATGCCTTTGTTCTCTAGGATTCCTGTTAAATGTAAGCTTCGGAAATAGCTTACGCAGCGCTGTAGAACGGTGCTTCCTATCCACGCAGCATCATCGCCGTCGTCGTCTACCTGCAAATACAGGTTTCTCGCATCAATCATGTTGAGCTGTAATCCTTTCTTCTTCGATGCCGCTAGGATTGCTTTCTCTTCCCATCTAACCACATCGTATAGTAGGCCAAAGCTTTCAGGCAATGGTTTATTCACCCCAGTCCTCGCCTTCGACATCAGCTGCGCGGACTTCAACTTCTCCATTGCCTATCCGCAGTATCTCCAATGAGAGGCCGCAGTCTGGGCAGGCCACAAGTTCTCCGACTACGACGTCATTGGAGACATCGAATTGAGCTTCGCACTCCAGACATCTAGTCCTCATTTTTTCACCTCCACCGCTTTTGATCAGTCTATGCTTTGAGTATTCTATGCCCACTGTCTGTTACGTTTTTGGTAGAAGAGGATCGAATGTCTATATAAATCTATCGCATTTTGTACGAAAAGAGCACCAGAAAGACGAACAGAATACCGGCTACGACCACTCTTGGAGAACAATTAGCGTATTGGTATTCGAAACACCCTCGAGACGACGGATTTCATCAATGCTGCGGTTCACTAAGTCGATGCTAGTGCCTGAAAGAACGGCGGCGATGTCAAACTGTCCAGAAACCTCAAAGACCGTTTCCACGCTGGTGATGGAGCGAATTTTCTCAGCTAAACTAGGCACGGAAGAGGATGGAGCAGCGGATACGAGTGTAATCGCCTTGATACCTTTTCTAGGAGCAACTTCAATCGTAAAGCGTTTGATAACTCCGTTCTTAAGCATTTTATTAATTCTTTTCCTCACAGCTCCTTCTGACAACTGGACTTTCTTGGCTACCGTCACGAAGGATATCCTAGAATCCGACTTCAAGATGTCTAATATTTTTTCATCTAGTTCGTCCAACTCATCCTCACCACTAACAAAATCCCGAAACGGAGAATCAAATTCTAGGTGAAAACGACTCAATCACAAATATCATTGACTCATTCTGTTTTTCTCTTCTTTCTGAAGTAAGCCATCTAGAACCTGAACGACTCGATCTAAGTGGGTTTCGTCTGTTACTAGCGGTGGCAGGAAACGAACAATGTTCTTGCCGGAGTAGGTTAGTATGACGCCTTCGCTAATGGCACCCATCAAGATGTTGTAGATGTCAAACCGTAGCTCCATTCCAATCATCAAGCCTAACCCACGAACCTCTTTGACAATTTTGTATTTTTCTTTGAGATCCTGCAGTTTTCTTTTGAATCTCTGGCCCAAAACTTCAGCTCTTTTGGCTAGGTCTTCTCCAAGTATGATGTCGATTGTAGCACATGCTGCGGCACAAGCAAGAGGGTTCCCACCGAATGTGCTGGTGTGGTCTCCAGGCTTTAGTGGGTCTGTGATTTCCCTTCGAGCTATCATTGCGCCCATCGGCATTCCACCCGCCATTCCTTTTGCGATGCACATTATGTCAGGTGTCACGTCCCAATGTTGTGAAGCCCACAATTTGCCAGTTCTTGCCAAGCCGGATTGTATTTCATCGAATATTAGCAGGATGCCTTTTTCATCACATATTTCGCGAAGGCCTTTGAGAAAGCCGTCTGGCGGGAGATAGATTCCACTTTCGCCTTGTATTGGCTCCACGATAATCGCAGCAGTCTTCTCAGTGGCTTTGGATTTCACTTCTTCTATGTCGCCGAATCGAGCGAACTCGAAATCAGGAAGCAAAGGCTCGAAGGGTTTTCTATACTTTGGGTTCCAAGTGGCAGATAGAGCTGCCATGGTCTTCCCGTGGAAGCTACCGGTCATGGCGAGGATTTCATATTTGCCAGTGTATTTTCTGGCGCATTTGAATGCGGCTTCAACTGATTCTGCGCCGCTGTTGCAGAGGAAACAAGAGTCTAATCCGCTTGGAGATATGTTAACTAATTCTTTCACTAGCTCGGATCTAGCATCATTATAAAGGGATCCGTGGCAGGTAATTAGTATGTCAGACTGTTGTTTGATTGCTTGAACTACTTTTGGGTGGCAGTGGCCAACTATGCATACTCCGTAGCCACCCATGCAATCAACATATTCCTTCCCATTAATATCCCAAACAAGCGCTCCCTTTCCCTTGGTGACAACTACTGGAAACTTCTGGTATACCTTCGCTAAATGTTCATTCTCGATAGTCACCGCTTCTTTTTCATCCACTAGCTATCACCGTACCAACCTTGTGGTCTATGGCTGAAGAAATAGGATAGTCCACAAGGCCGGATGATATCACTGCTTCGCCGACACCCATCTCCAAAGCCTCGACGCTAGCTATGACTTTCTTGTCCATCCCAGCCCCGATTTGCTGGAGCATCCGCTTGGCTTCGGCGACAGGTAGCCTCTCTACGAATTGGTCGCCCAGCCGGACACCTTGAACATCAGTCAAGAAGACTAGTTTCTCCGCTTTCAGTGCTCCAGCGACGTAAGCAGCGGCTCTATCACCGTCAACATTGAGGAATTCATATTCTTCGCCAATTGCGATAGGCGATATTACCGGTGTGTAACCCTTTTCAAGTAGGCTCTTCAATATTTCTGTGTTAACGCTATCAATCTTGCCCGTGAAGCCGCCTTCCACTATTCTCTTTCTACCTCTCTCGTCAACGATGATCAATTTCTTCTTTCTTTTTGCTTTCAAGATCGAAGCGTCGATTCCAGACAGACCTATTGCGGGAATTCCTCTGCTTTGAAGGGTTGCCACAATCTGTTTGTTCAGTTTTCCTGCCATGACCATTGTGTATATTTCAACAGTTTCCTTGTCCGTATACCTACTTCTAATTCCCTCGGGAGAGACTATGAACTTCTGTTGCTTCCCGAGTTTTTCAGCAACTTCAGTAACTTCGTCTCCGCCTCCATGCACAATGATAAGCCCACTTGACGCTTTGCTTTGAACATCCTCTAGAATCGTTGGGCTTACTCCGCTGCCGAGGATGCTTCCCCCAAGCTTGATTACAATCATCGACTACACCGGATGCAGTCCTAGACTTTCTAAGCCCAATTTCTCATCGAAGTTCAACATAATATTCATGGCTTGAACAGCCGTTCCAGCAGCGCCCTTTACTAGGTTGTCAATGGCGGACATTACTACGAGCCGGTTAACATGCTCATCAAGTTCAAAGCCCACGTCACAATTGTTAGAGCCGATGAGAATCTTGGGGTCTGGAAACCTGTAAACTCCTTTTCTATCCCTTACGAATCTTATGAATGGCTCTTTTTCGTAAAGGCTTCTGTAGATTCGCCAGACATCAACAATGGCCAAGGTTTTCTCTGTGAAAACATGGCTTGTAGTCAATATGCCTCTAACCATGTTAACGGCGTGTACAGACATGGAAACCTTTATCGCGCTGTTTGCGAGTAGAGATAGCTCCTGCTCTATCTCAGCAGTATGTCGATGGCCAACTGGTTTGTAAGGCCGAACAACGCC
>CAZAQQ010000005.1:11634-13133 GCA_964487485.1 uncultured Candidatus Bathyarchaeia archaeon
CTAGAAGTTGTGGGTGAGGGTGTTGCCAGCCATACCATTTTGGGTATTCCTCAGGATTCTTCAATCTGAAGTCTGCGCTTAAGTCAATCACCTTGACGCCGGATTCGAGAATTTTGGGAGTGTTCTTCACAGATGAGCCGTGGGGAACCGCGGTGAAAACTAGATCGCAGTCTTTAGGGATGTCTGTCGGATTTGGGTTTGTGAACTTAAGATCCGTAGCTCCTCTGAGGTTAGGGTGTACTCTATGGAGATATTCACCATTGTATTGCCTCGAAGTTGCTAGGGACAATTCGACCTTTGGGTGAAGCAGCAGTATCCTCAGAAGCTCTCCGCCAACGTACCCAGAAGCTCCCATTACTCCAACTTTCATCTCTTCACCTTCTCAATAGCATAGCTCACAATCTTTTCGGGAATGTTTACTTTAGACGCTGCTGCAGCTCCTTTAAATTCTACGGTGCTGTTTACCTCATGTACGAGAATTCCTTTTGAGCTTTCCATGCAGTCCACCCCTAGAACCCCGCCTCCCACGGCTTCAGCAGCTCTTAGCACTGCATGCTCAAGCTCTCTTGTAATTGGGCAGGGCGATGTTATGGCACCTAAAGCTACGTTTGTTCTCCATTCGCCCGTGGGCGAGCTGCGGTAAACAGCGGCAATAATCTCCTCGCCTACAACTATTGTTCGAACATCTCTCGGAGGTCTATCCACCATTTCTTGAATGTAGAAGATCTGTAGAAGCGGGTCACTCATATGTTCTCTATGCTCGAAAAACGCCTCAGCTGACTCTTCATCTTTAAGGGGTGAGATTAGTCTTCCCCAGCTCCCAACCACTGGTTTGAGTACAGCTGGATAGCCAATTTTTCTAGTGAGTTCAACAGCAGCCTCGCGGGTGAATGTAACGTATGTCTTGGGTGTTGGAACGTTTGCTTTCGAGAGGGCTAAGGTAGTTAATAGTTTGTTTCCGCAAGTCATGGAAACATGGAAGGGGTTGATGACGGGTATGGCCGTTTTTTCCAGTATCGCTGTTAAATGCAGGCCTCTGAAGTAGCTTATACATCGCTGAAGAGAAATATCGCCGAAGATTCCAACTCTTTTTTTAGATAGGGTGTCAAAATAGATATTCTTTATGTCGATGAGTTTTGTTGAGAGCTTCTTTCTCTTGGCAGCTTTATAGAGTGCTTTCTCTTCCCATCTTAATCTATCGAAGAGAATGGAGAGGGCGATTGCCAACGATTGTTTTTACTCTCCCCAGTCTTCGCCCTCAATTTCCGCTTTCTTAAGTTCCACTTCACCCTTTCCATTGAACGATGCTTCTAACTCAAGGCCGCAATCCGGGCAGCTAACTATCTCGCCTTCCATTAGGTCCTTAGGCGTGGCCAGATTGCCATCGCACTCAGGGCACTTCAGTTTCACTTGTTTGCCTCCTACGCTTGACAAACTTCGGTTTTTTGAGCCAATTGTACTCTTTTTTAGAGTTTCCTCTATTTAAAAACCTTTCTATT
>CAZAQQ010000005.1:13233-20927 GCA_964487485.1 uncultured Candidatus Bathyarchaeia archaeon
AGTGTTGATGTCTATGGATTGAGGTGATGTGGAACCGTTTTCGCTTGATGACGGTTCCTAAGTTCACGAAAGATTTCTCTAAGATCTATTTTTTCCGAAGATAGGAGAATAAGAGCGTGGAAAAGTAAGTCAGCCATCTCTGGGACGATCCGGTCTTTTTTTCCATCTTTTGCAGCTATGACAAGTTCAGTCGCCTCTTCGCCTATCTTCTGTATGATTGCGTTCTCTCCTTTTGCAACGAGCTGTGAAACGTAGGAATTTGGCTTCGGGTGCTCAATGCGCTCCTTTATCACTTCCGAAATTCTCTCAATTGTTCTGCCGTCTAGGCTGACTTCTTTCTCCGGCATGACTGGCTTGTGGAAGCATGTTTCTTTTCCCGTGTGACAGCAGACTCCAATTTGCTGGACTTTGAAAAGAATAGAATCATTGTCGCAGTCCAAGATCGCGTTTTCTACAAGTGAGTGGTGCCCGGATTCTTCCCCTTTAAGCCAGATCTTTCTGCGGGTTCTGCTCCAGAAATGCGTTTTACCTGTACTTAGGGTTAAGCGTAGAGCCTCCCTATTCATGAAGGCTTGCATCAAGACTCTGTCGTTTGAATCGTCTTGAACCACTACAGGGACAAGCTCATTGCCTTTGCCAAAATCTACTTTCTCAATGAAGTCGGAGACTTCGTCTCCACTCATTTTCAAGACCATGTTCTACGCACTCCCGTTACTCAAGGCGCACTGGTACTCCCTTTCGCTAAGTACTCTTTCGCTTCCATTAATGAATACTGGAACCTGTGAAAGATTGAGGCAGATAAGGCAGTGGATTATTCTCTTAGTCAACAACGCCAGCCACCTCCATGGCTTCTCTTAACGTGAACTTTCTTTCATAGAACGCAGTGCCCACAATAACGCCGAAAATTTTGAACATGGATAGTTTGGCTATGTCGTTTAGGCTGCTTATGCCCCCGGAAACAATTATCGGAGTCTTAACAGCTTCAACAAGTTTGGTCATCTGTTGAAGTTGGGGGCCCTGCATAGTTCCATCTACCGATGCTGAAGTGAAAACAATAATTCCTACTTTCAAGCGTTCAAAGGAGCGGGCTAAATCTAAGTAATCAACTTCCGTCAAATTCTTCCAACCCTCAATGGTTGCCTTACTACCCCTAACGTCGATTGCCACAGCAACACGGTGCGACCCAAAGCTTTCGACAGCTTCCTCAACAACTCTCGGGTTCTTAATGGCTGCCGTGCCGAAAATTACTCTGGCAACACCCAGTTTCAACATGTATCCCGCCTTTTCAACATCTCTGATCCCACCGCCAACTTGGACTTTCATTGGAACGGTTTTGATTATTCGAGCTATTGTTTCAGTGTTCTGTCCCCTTCCCAAAGCTGCATCTAGATCTACCACATGGAGCAGACTAGCGCCTTCTCTGGCGAATATCTGAGCTGCCTCCACTGGGTCTTCGAAGTAGGTCTTGGACCTAGAAGGGTCTCCTCGGATTAAGCGGACACAGTTGCCTTTCATTACGTCAACAGCTGGGATAACTAACATATTCCCTCTATCTCCTAACTACCTCTACAAGGTTCCCTAGGACATCCAAACCCGTTCCACCGCTCTTCTCAGGGCGAGACTGAATGGCGAATGTGTTACCGCTCGAAGTTTTTGGCATAGCCTATAATTCACCTTTTGCGCTCGGTATTTCGCCCACTATTCTAGGATCAATCGCCACAGCTTCTTTGAGCGCGAGGGCCAAAGCCTTGGTTAATGCTTCTATTTTGTGGTGGTCGTTTTCTCCGTAAAGCAAAGCTAGATGCATGTTAGATTTCGAGGCATGGGCTAGGGATGTGAAAAAATGTTTAACATCCTCTGTTTCTAGTCCTTCTATTTGCTGTCGGCTGAATTTGAAGTCAAGGCTAGAATAAGGTCTTCCTCCGAGATCGACTGCTGATCTCGCTAGACAGTCGTCCATGGGCGCGTAGGCCCAGCCAAACCTCTTGATGCCTCTTTTATCTCCTAAAGCTTTCACTAAGGCTTCGCCTAGGGTCAAGGCTACGTCTTCAGTGAGGTGGTGCATCAAGTCTCCAGAAGCCTTCACAGTCAAGTCGAATAGGGAATGTTTAGCTAATGTCGTGAGAATGTGGTCTAGAAACTTGCTGTCAGTTTCTATTCTGCTCACTCCTTTGCCATCAATGTTTAGCTCAACCTTAACGTCGACTTCACGGGTTTTCCTTTCTATTGTTGCCTGCCGCAAATCAAACCAGCTCTAACTCAATTTTTCCAAGAGAAACGGTAGGTCATTCGCATCCATTATGATGGCGTCGGCTGCATACATTTCATATTTGGAGAAAAGTTCTCTGCGTCGAGAGGATGACGAAAGGGTGCCGATGAAAGCTATGTTCTCTAAACCTTTCTCGCGGGCGTTCCTTACTAGAAGCACGTCGGAAACCGTATCTCCAACATAAGCTCCAACATCCACTGTCCCAAGCATTTTATCCGCTAAAGCTATGAATTCACTAGGATCAGGTTTACCAGTTTTCTTTGGCGCCGCATCACACCCTCTTCCAGCGAATTGCGCCAAGTCATCATAGAAATACAGGGCTTTCTCGTCGAAGTACCGGGTTACACCCATTTGTTCTATGACGTAAAGGCCTTGAGACCTCGGTCTTTCTGAGTATACTCCAAATTTTCCAAGTCTTGCGTTGAGAAGGCTAAGTGTCTTCTTGGATGGAATCAACTGTTCCTTTTCGATGAGGCCTTTCTTGAATTTGAAGAATGGTCTGATACCGTAGAAACGGCTGAACAGTGAGCCACCTAAGTAGATTTCCTCAAAGAGCCGTTTTAGCAAGTCATCCCCTTGACTATTGTAGGGTACTAGCTTCTGGATTAGAGCGACTTGGTCACTGTTCGGATAGGGCAGGATTTGGCCTAAGGCTTCTTCCACGTTGGAGAATTTCTCTAGGAATGAGGCGATGCCGAGAACCTTGTTGGCTTTCAAACTTAGCAAATGTTGAATGCCTATTCCTTGCCGGCTGCAGTAATCACCTATCTTGCTCAGCTTTGCCGTAAAGTTTTCAACATTATCAAATTGAAGTTCACCAAATTCTTCCATGAAACCACTCAAAGCACTTCTCTCATGCAATTTTCTAAACAGAATCGCAAGGTAGAAGGCAACCAAGGAGTGTGACAGCTGCCAATCGTTGTTATAGCGGCCTGTGTCTTTGAACCTCTGGATGTCAAAACGAGTGACAAGGCCTCCCTCTCCTTTCAACCTAAGGATTTTTTTGAAATAGTGGTCAACCGTTTTCCTTATTGCTTCACGGTACGATTTGTTGACCGATAGAAGAACCCCATCGCAGTCAAAGATTATCTTTGAAATCTTTCCCATAATTGTTTTTGAACCTTCCTTCAAATACACTCGTCTAGCTTTGTCCAAGCGCCTGTATCCCACCCATCATTCCTCCAGAACCTGCTTCAAAGTCGAAAGAAACCGATTGTTCATGGTTCGGGTTCCAACGGTTACTCGCATGCAGTTTTCTAGGAGAGGAAGGCCTCCTCTATCCTTGACCAGTATGCCCCTAGCCTGCAATTCCTTTTCGACAGTGGATGATGCTTTCTCAGTTTCCATGATCTTGAACAGGATGAAATTTGCGTCTGAGCGGTAGGGTTTAACACTTGGTAGCCCACTCAACTTTTCCCACAGTCTTTCACGTTCTTTTTTGACATAGTCGGCCACACGTTTGAAGTAACTCCAGTTTTGAAGAGCTGCGATAATCATGCCTTGAGCGATGGAGCTGACATTGAAGGGAGGTGAAGCTTTCCTCACGTATTCTACTATGGATTCGCTGGAGAGGAGGTATCCGACTCGTATTCCAGCTAGGCCGCAAACTTTCGAGAAGGATCTTAAGACGACCAAGTTCTCAAATTCCTGAATCCACTTTGCAACCGTGTACCTTGCAAAGTCTGCGTAGGCTTCGTCCACCACCACAAGGCCGCTGAAACCATCGAGTACTTTCTTAACATCCTCCTCTCGGAACTGAACGCCTGTCGGATTATTGGGTGAACAGATGAATACGATGTTGGTATCGTCACAGCAACTTTCAAGGATTGCATCAGTGTCCAAACTGAAGTCTGATCTAAGTAGAACCGGAGTGTTGTCTCCGCCGCAAAGCTGGATGTAGTAGGTATACATTGGGAAGGTTGGTTCGACCACAAGTATTTTGGACCCTCGTCTCACGAAAGCCCTTGTTAGTCTATCCAAGACGTCGTCTGAACCATTTCCCACCAGGACATTGGACTTGCTTAGGTTCCAGAAATCTGCGATCGCTCCGGCTGCTCGAGATCCTTGTGGGTCGGGGTACCGTCTGAGATCTATTGCACCGCACACTTTTAGAAGCAGCCTCTTCAGTACGCGAGGCCCAACCATGAAGTTTTCATTCAGATCAAGCTTAGTCAGCCGCCTATCGTCCCTCATTGAAGAGACTTCGCTGGCTTTGTAGGGTGTGACTCGAAGAACGTCGGGGTTGACAAGTTTATCCAGTTGCATGGTTAGTCACCTCTAGCGTAAATCGACCTCGCATGTCCTTTGAAGCCTTCCAACTCCGCCAAGGAAGCAGCAGATTCTCTAAGTCTTCGAAAACCCTTTCTCGAGCACTTCAGAACGCTTATGGTCTTAACGAAATCTCTAGTGGATAGACCTGAATAGAACTTGGCGTAGCCTCCTGTCGGAAGCACATGATTCGTTCCAGCCGAGTAATCTCCAAGGGCAACCGGAGAATATGGCCCTAGAAATACGGCGCCTGAATTCCGAATCCTCCCCAATAGCCTCGAAGTATTCCTCGCTAAGATCTCGAGGTGCTCTGGCGCTATTGAATTGGCGTAGTACACAGCCTCCTCCATGTCATCTACCAGAACTATCGAACCCCAATTTTTGAGAGAGGATTTTGCAGTCTTCTTTCTCGGTAAGGTTTTCACCTGCGAATGCAGTAAGGTTTCCACTTTGTAAGCGAGGTTTCTGGAAGTGGTCAGTAAGATTGGCAGAGAACGTGGGTCATGTTCAGCCTGAGCAAGTAGATCTGAGGCTATTAGATTTGGATCAGCCTCTTCATCGGCTATGATCACTATTTCGCTTGGGCCAGCTGGAAACTCGATGGCTACGTCACGGCTGACTTGAATTTTTGCAGTTGTCACGAAAATGTTTCCAGGGCCAACGATTTTCTCTACTTTAGGAACGGTTCTGGTGCCGTAGGCCATTGCCGCGATTGCTTGAGCTCCACCTGCTCTATAGACTTCGCTGGCTCCTGCAATGTCGGCAGCTACTAGGACAGCTGGGTCTACATCGCCTCCGCTTCTTGGAGGAGAGCACACAACTATTCTGTTAACTCCAGCAATCTTGGCTGGGATGACGCACATTAGAACCGTGGAAGGGTATGGCGCCTCACCTCTTGGCACGTAGACGCCAACCGAGCTAAGAGGCCTCGTGACTTGACCAGCCGTAGCACCCTCAACAACTTCCAAAGACCATGCGCCAACAGGTTGTGCTCTGTGAAACTTGGCGATATTTTTCGCAGTCCTCTTAAGCGAATTTAGATAGGTCTTCCCAAGTCTCTTGTATGAATCCTTTATCTCTTCTTCAGTTACTCTCAATCTTGATGCTGTCAGGTTAGCCTTGTCAAACTTCTTAGTATAATATACAAGGGCCTTGTCGCCTTTTTCTTTAACATCAGCTATGATTCTGTCAACTACCTTCAAGGCTGGCGTTAGGTCTATCCTGCCTCTTTGCAGGATTTTTGCAAGCTTTTTTTTCTCGAATTCACGGCTATCCATAACCATCATTGGCGCCCAGAACCTCCTTGTCTCAGTCTCTGGGAGAGCGCAGTGATTTCTGTCTCCAGAGTTCTATGGGCAATCTTGTTGGATACAAGCCTACATGACGATTCTAGGAAGCTGGCTATTTTTCGAAGGTTGTTCTTACGCAAAGTCTCTCCTGTAGTAGATATGTCGACAATTATGTCGGTTAGGCCTAGTTTCGGAGCCAGCTCCGCGCTTCCGCGAACGGTTAGGATCTCGACTTGCCTGCCGTGTTTTTCAAGGTACTTTCGGCTTAGATTTGGATACTCAGTGGCTACTTTGGCGCCAGGTGGAATATCCTCTATCCTGTGAATAGCCGAATTCTCTGGAACTGCGACAACAAGTTCACATTTTCCAAAACCTAAGTCCAGCAGCTCGTAGACATCTGCTTCCCTTTCTAAGACAACGTCGTGACCAGTAATGCCTAGCTGAGCGGCTCCATACTGAACATACAGGGGAACGTCGAAGGCTCTTGTGAATACCACACTGAACTTTGGATTGGAGGTGTCCGATACGTAGGTTCTAGCTTCTCCAATCACCTTCATGCCTGCTTTTCCCAGTGCCTGAATAGAAGGTTCCCTGAGCCTGCCCTTACTAGGAATCGCTATCCTGATTTTTCCACCCATTCAAGCTGTCCCTCCTATACTTTTCAAGAAATCCCTCAGCTCGACAGTTTCAATTCGATTTGACTGAACATTCAAGATGGTCACAGGTTCTCTCAAGGCTGAGTCTGATACGAAAACTATGAAGTCTATCCCAGCAAGCCTAGCGTAATTCATTGTCTTCGCTTTATTTTCACCTCGAAGATCTAGCAGGCCGATGGCTCCAACTTTCCGAATAGCATCTAACGCCTTTAGACCGCCATTTCGCGATTGCGAAGATACTAGAATCCTCACCCCCGTACTCATTGGGGTTGAAGAACCTTGAGCCGAGAGTGCTTGTAGACATTTTTCCACTTCGATTGCGAATCCTGTGGCCGGTACCCCAATATTCCCAAACTTGCGGATCAAGTCATCATAGCGCCCTCCTCCACCTATGGGAGAGCCCACCTGTGGGACTGAAGCCTCAAATATTATCCCTGTATAGTACTCGATTCTCCTCGTCAAGGAAAAATCGAAGAAAAGCCTATCTGCATAGCCATAGTCCTCCAAAATTTCATGAATAGCTAGGAGATTCTTCATGAAGGACTGTGCATCTGGAAATTTCGAGAGTAAAGGAAAAGTCGCCGAGACCTCGCTTAGTTTTCTAGCGCGACCGAGTCCCTGAAACACCTCCCCCAATTCTGCTGGAAGCTCGTTTTGCCTCATGAACTCCTCCAGTTGCTTCCAATCTCTATATCCCATCAAAGCACGCAGGTCATGTTCCTTCTCTCGATCTAAACTGACGGCCCTAAGCAATTCTTTCAGCAGCCCTGCATGGCTTACGTCCACTCGAACGTCTTTCAAGCCTACTTCTTCTAGGGAAGTGAAAAGTAAAGCTAGAACTTCTGCGTCGGCATCCGGCGTTCCCAAACCGATCAGTTCAACGCCTGCTTGCCAGAATTCCCTTAGCCTATCGACGTAAGATCTGCTGTGCCTGAAAACGTTCGTAATGTAGGATAGTCTAATTGGTTCAGGGGTGGAAACCATTTTTGAAGCCACTATTCTAGCGACTGGCGCTGTCATTTCAGATCGAAGAGCAACGATTTTGCCGTCAAAATCCTGGAATTTGAACATGTTATCGCTTAATTCAGAACCTATCCCAACCGTCAAAGCATCGAGAAACTCAATAGTGGGTGAACGAATTTCGTCGTAGCCCCAAGATCTGAATACTTCTCTAAATCTTTCTTCGATGTAACCTTGGTCTACCATCTCAGA
>CAZAQQ010000006.1:0-20286 GCA_964487485.1 uncultured Candidatus Bathyarchaeia archaeon
TTGGCGCGGCTGGATGAAGTATCGAAGCCTTATGAACATCGTCTAGTTCCACTATATGCGACATGACACCGTTTATCAACGCCGCACTCATGCATGATGTTCTATTGCCGTAGCCAATTATCGTTGATTCCGGAGCACCGCCCAACCCACCAAGAACATCAACAATTATCCTTGCTGGATGTTGTTTCGATCCGATCAATGCAGACCCAAGCCAATCGAGGAAACACATCTTAGCCATATGCCTAGCTGAGATGGGGATACTGCTGTGTCGCAGACTTACAAGGAACGCTGCTAGGCCTTCGGTGGGACCAAACATACTAACACCGTTGCACAATTGCACAATGAATACTGAACCATAGAATCTGAGAACAGTTTAAAGATTAGGTTATCAGCTCTAGCGATAATTCGAGTGTATGGGAGCAGCTGCGAATGCTGACTGGAAACGCTTAGCCTCCCGCAATGGGCGGTATTATCACCACTTTGTCCCCGTCCCTTAGGAGAGTGTCAAGTCCTCGTAGAAATCTTATGTCCTCATTGTTCACAAGTATAATCATGCGCAAATCTCCCGTTCTTCGGTCAACAACCTCATACTTGAAGTTCTCCCCATAACCTTGAGTTATCTTGTCTATCAAACCGCCGATAGTAGAGTTCGGGATCGTTACCTCTATTTCCTTTTTACCTACCATTTCTCTTAAATCGCCAACTAGGTGTACCAGCACGTTTACTGAATCCTTTCTCGTACAGCCTACCAAAAGGGAGAATCGCCTTCAGGGCCAAAGATCTTTGACAATTTCATGTAGACCTAGCTCTTCAAGTTTATCCCTTGTGGGCTTCCCCTCCTTCCATCCTCGCAGAGAATAGTACCTTTCTAGCATTGACTTAAAGGGAGGCAACTTACCAGCTGTAGCGCCCTCACTGAGGGGCTCCTCCAAGAAACGCTTCGGCAACGTATCATCCTTAGTAGATACTCCCATCCGAACGTTGAAGGCTCTCTTAACATTCCATATGCGCTCCCCGCACTTGAGGAGTCCCAAGTGATCGATATCCCTCCCGGTTATCGCGGAAAACGCTTGAGCAACAAGTTTGAAGGGTATTACGCCTCCAATCGTGAATTGGCAGTGGCCCATAGATGTAAACGCGGCAGAAAAGTCCTGGTGGAATTTCACGGCTTCCGCTTTCCCCTCCTCCACAAAGGGTGGTAGTTGCTGATGAAAACCAAACTCAGGCTGCAGCAGTCCCCACTCCAAGTATGCGGGTATACCCTGTAGGTGGCAGGCTCCTCGGTTTGAAGTAGCATATGCTAGAGCCATCGTCCACCAACGACGGGGCTCGTGCATGGGAAACTCAAGGCCCTTTACATGTATGGCGTAGTTCTCGGCACCTTTCCCAATTTTCTCAGCTGCACGTCTCACTCCCTCTCCTAGAAGAGCGCCGAACCCCTCTCTCCTGCCTATAAGCTCCACGAGGTTTATGATGAGGTTGGGGTCACCCCAAGTAAGATGGATGCCCCCAGTATCGTCCTCGCTGAGAATTCCTTTTTCGTAACACTCCATTGCAAAAGCAATAACTCCTCCCGTAGATATCGTGTCGATTCCAAACCTATTGCAGAGGTCGTTGGCTTTTGCGATGGCTTCTAGATTCTCATTCATGCATAGGGAGCCCAACGATGCTATAGTTTCGTACTCAGGACCGTGACCCTTCAACGGCGCATATGGACTAGTTCCTAGGTCCACAATTCTCCAGCAGGTTATGATGCCACAAAGCGCACACATCGCCCTTTTGCTGAGAATGGTTTTCGACATGGTGGTGCCTGATATCTTATATGCATTCGGGAAAGCTCCTCTCATCCAGTTTTTCGTGGGTAAAGCCCCAGACTTCTCGAGGCCTTCAACAGCCCTAGCCGTTCCATCGGCCGTAAGACCTTCGATCCTAGAAACCGTATATGTTGGAGCCTTAGGAGGCTTAACCGCCTCTCGAACCTCTTCTACGATTTTTCTAAATTTTCCCTCGTCGGCCACGTGAACTCTTTGATCTCCCTTCACGGCCACCGCCTTAAGGTTCTTTGAACCCATCACCGTGCCCATGCCTGATCTAGCCGCAACCCTTTCTTCATCTGTTACGATGGCTGCAAAGCGCACCAGTCGTTCACCAGCGGGGCCGATGCAGGCAACTCTTGCCTTTCTTTCACCCAAGTCCGATTGAATGATGTTAGCGGTTTCAATTGTATCCTTACCCCACAGGTGGTTCGCACTCTTAACCTCAGCCTTCCCCTCATCAGCCAACAAGTAAACGGGCTCCTTCGCCTTACCCCTGAACACAATTCCATCAAAACCTCCCCGCTTCATCTGTGCACCGAAGAATCCACTGGCACTGGCTTCTCCCCATATGTAGGTCTGGGGTGAACGGGAGCATACCGTCCATTTCGTTCCACCAGGGAACGTGGTGCCCACCATAGGACCGGCCATGAAAACTAGTAGATTGTCAGGACCTAAGGGATCCACTTTGGGATTGACTGCATCATAGATAATTTTCGCCGCGTAGCCTGCTCCACCAATAAATTTCTTAGAAAGCTCAGGGCTTAAATCCTTAACAACCGTCTCACCCGATGTCAAGTCAACCCAAAGTAGTTTACCCACGTATCCCCCGGTCACGCACTTCACCTCCCCAGTTCAGTAGTTTCTCATCGCGGCTCTGAAGATGTTTGCCAAGTCTTCCTCCGTGACCGGACGAGGATTCCCCACCAACAGCCTTTGAACCTTAAGGGTGTCCTTGGCCATTCTCGGTATGTGTTCTTCCCTCGCTCCTATGGCTTCAAGCCCGCTTGGTATCCTAATATCCTTAGAAAGCTTCTTAACCGCATTCACGCTTCTAGCGGCCGCCTCTACCACGGATAAGCCAGCAACATCCTCGCCCAATGCTCTAGCTATATTCGCAGACTTTTCATAGTTGCCCGGGAGGTTGTATTCCATAACTGCAGGGAGGAGTAGGGCACATGACAGACCGTGAGGAACGTGGAATTCTCCTCCAAGCGGATAAGCCATCGCGTGGTCAGCGATAACGCCCGTGTTAGTGAATGCAACTCCCGCGTAAAAGGAAGCAAGTTGAACTTTGCTTCTAGCCTCAATGTCGAGACCTTGATAGACGGCGCGCCTGAGGTAGCATCCCAACATTTCAATAGCCTTTAGGGCAAAAGTGTCCGTTAATTCCGTCCCACCACCATATGGTGGCCTCTCCATGGGAGTTTTCGGCCTAGTTTTCTGATCGAACCTCCGCGTGGTATACGAACCTATGGCGTGGGAAAGAGCGTCCATTCCAGCCGACGCGGTGACGGAGGGGGGGCAGTTTACCGTCATCATAGGATCTAGAACTGCTAGGGTTGGTCTTAGAAGATCGCTAGAGACTCCCACCTTCAGCTTTTGCTTGGGCAGCGTGATGACAGATGCAGGAGAGGTTTCGCTGCCGGTTCCAGACGTCGTTGGGATAGCTACATGCGGTTTCACAGGGCCTGGAACTCTTTTGCCCCCTCCCGTAGGGGGTGCTACATAATCGAGAATTTCGCCTCCATAAGTTGCAATAAGATTGATAACCTTCTCCGTATCCATCGCGCTTCCACCGCCAAGTCCAATGAAACAATCGGCATTGATTTCTTTCGCAAACTTTACACCCTCCTCCATAGATTCTAGAGATGGCTCAGGCTCCACTTGATCCCACATGTAAACCTCCAGTTTTTGCTCTTCCAAGTATTTTTTCACCTTATCGACTAGCCCTGCTTTGGCAATTCCAGGGTCTGTCACTATAAGAACCTTAGAGCCTAGGGCCTTTACATCGTAACCGATTTCGCTTATTGCTCCCACTCCGAACTTGGACCTTACGACCCTAAAATCCCATACATTGTCTCCTAAAAACTCCATTTTTCAAAACACTCCCCACATTGTCAAAAATATCGACAACAGACGATTATGGTCGCAAATATCTAGATAACTCTTTCGGGCTTCAACTTCCTTGTCTTCTAATTCTTCTCGTTTCTGGATTCTTGTCTAGATTGGCCGTGCATAATGCCTTGGCTACAGGTCAATCCAGCGAAGCTTTTTAAGGCCCATAACGATACGCGCTGAGGAAAATGCCTTTAACGAATAGTGACATAGAAAAGTAGAACTGAAAGAGATTTGTGGAGGGAGAGCACGCATATGGCCGAGCAGGTTGGAGCTGAGTCCCTGAGATCCTATGAGGCGATTAACGCGAAGATCAAGAAGGGCAACGCGGTTGTGTTGACAGCTGAGGAATTTGTTGGCTATGTTGAATCTCATGGGATGAAAGCAGCTATGAGAGAAGTAGATGTCGTTACAACGGGAACCTTTGGTGCTATGTGTGGCTCAGGCGCTTTCCTCAATTTTGGGCATTCAGAGCCGCCTATCAAGATGTTTCGTTGTTGGCTTAATGATGTGCCCGCCTACAAGGGGATAGCTGCAGTTGACGCCTACTTAGGTGCGACTGCTATGAGCGAAACCAGAGGCTTCGACTACGGTGGAGGCCACGTAATCCAAGAACTCACGGAGCGTAAGGAGGTAGAACTTCGCGCTGAAGCCTATGGCACAGATTGTTACCCGCGGAAATCCATTGAAACAACAATCACCATAGACGATTTGAATCAGGCTATCTTGGTTAACCCTCGCAACGCCTATGAGCGGTATAACGCAGCCACGAACAGCACCGATCGAGTCCTATATACCTACATGGGCACGCTTTTGCCCAACTTTGGAAATGTAACTTACTCAGGCGCTGGCCAACTAAGTCCGCTCTATAAGGATAAGAGCTTTGAAACTATTGGTATTGGTACTCGTATTTTCCTAGGCGGTGCAGTAGGATATGTGATCGGGGAAGGTACGCAGCACTGCCCTCAGAACCAGTTTGGTACAATAATGGTCCGAGGAGACTTGAAGAAAATGAAGCCGAAGTATTTGCAGGGGGCAACTTTCCACGGTTACGGCACAACTTTGTACGTGGGGGTTGGCATACCAATCCCCCTCATCAATGAAAGAGTTGCGGAAACAGCTTCCGTGCCGGACGAAAAGATAGTTACTGACCTCGTGGACTATGGTGTGCCATCGCGAAATAGGCCTTCTTTGAGGAAAGTTACCTACGCAGAACTGAAGTCTGGAAAAGTCTCTGTAAACGACAAGAGTGTGAATGCCTCGCCTTTGTCAAGCTACAAGTACGCGAGGGAGATCGCTGAGGTGCTTAAGCAGTGGATTCAGGAAGGAAGCTTCCTCCTATCTAGGCCCGCTGAACTAGTGCCGAACTATCGGGAGGTCAAGCCTTTAGAAACTCGCAAGTACGAGCCTAGGGTTAGAGACGTAATGACTTCAAAGATCATTGCAGCGAAAATTAGCTACGACCTAAAGTCTGCTGCTAACTTGTTGGTTGAACACAATATTGATCACCTACCTATAACAGATGAGGAGAATAGGCTGATTGGCATAGTTACCTCATGGGATATTGCGAAGGCAGTAGCTGAAGGCAAGAAGAACCTGAGTGAGGTAATGACGAAGAAGGTCATAACGGCTAGAGAAGGCGATGCTATCGACATCGTCAGCAGAAGACTCTCTCAATACAACATTTCTGGCATGCCAGTCGTCGACGATGGAAACCACGTGATTGGAATGGTGACAACCGACGACATCGCGAAGCTTTTCAAAAGGTGACAGATTTGAAGCTAAAACTTGTCTATCGACATGAAACCACTAGTAAACCAATTCTATCCGAAACCGTGTTGAAGACGAGGATACCGATAAATATTCTAGACGCAAAAGTCACACCTAGCGCTGGAGAAATGATTGTTGATGTGCCTGCTTCAGGCGACAAATTGAAGGAAGTCATATCCTCCTTCCAAGTATCCGCAGTGATAGTTAAGGAAATAACTCCAACCCTTGAATTCGACTTAGACAAATGCACTTCGTGCGGCGCTTGCGTCTCACCATGCCCTGTCCAATGTATCAAGCAAAAGAAGGACTGGACCATTGAATTCGACGAGGTCAAATGTGTTCAATGTGGAATATGCGTCGACGCATGCCCAGTCAAAGCCATAGCATTCTTGTAGCCGCTAACCGCGAGGCAGGAGGATATGAATGAGCTGCCCAATTATCTTGTCGATGTCTCCTGAGAAAACATTGTATAGAGTTAGAAAAGTCATTGGACAATCAAACCTTCTCATCATAAGCGATCGCTTTGAAGCCCTAGGAGCAGCGATTAGTTCCGTCCTGTATCACCGAGCTATGTTAGAAAATTATGCACAAAATCACCCTACATTCTTGATGTCCCTCGATCCTGTGCGGATCTCAGAGACAGCTCCCCGCATCGTTGGACTGGCAGCCGATGCTGCGGAGATTGCTGGAGTGGGTCCTATGGCTGCAATCCCAGGAGCATTAGCAGAATTGGCTGTTGAAAACATGTTGCTCCACTGCGCGTCAACAAGCCTAGTCGAAAATGGAGGCGAGATATCCGCTGTGTCCAGCGTTCCGCTTAACGTAGGCATCTACGCGGGTACATCACCTCTTTCCGGTCGCATTGGTTTCCACCTCACAGCCGAAGACTTTCCTATTGGAATTGCCACGAGTTCTGCGACAGTAAGTCATGCCCTAAACTTTGGAGAAGCCGACGCAGCCGTGGTGATAGCTGATACCGCCTCCCTAGCCGACGCTGCTGCTAAAGCAGTATGTAACGCGGTTCGAGGCAGCGACTTCGAAGCATCAATTCAGTTCGGGTTAGAGAAAGCCGAAACCATACCCTGCGTAAGGTCTGCCTTGATCATCCGGGGAAAATACGTAGGAACCGTAGGAAAACTTCCGAAGCTGCTAAGGCTTAGCGGCGACATTGGTCAATTGTTCACGTCAGGTCTCCACGATATCGCACCACAGGAATTCATAGTCCTATAAAGCTTCTAACCGCCTCCGATGTTCGTCTCAAATATCCTATTGCGCTATCGTGGTTGAAAAAGATCCTAATCTACACTCCGGTCCAGCATAGTAAACTCTTTTCATATTTGATTATTTTTGTCATGTTTTCAGTTGTTTCCAAGATAGCCCATTGCCCTTCTATCTATAAAGTAGGGTAATGACATCTAGGTCTAGTTGGTGAAAAACTAGCAGCAGTCAGAGGGAATCGAAGCCCTGAGGTTATGTTTTTGTTACTTAATCCCTTTCCTTGCTTCTTCGGCTGTGTATTCTCCGACAATCTCTTCTCTATCCACCTTA
The DNA here is from genome assembly GCA_964487485.1 of uncultured Candidatus Bathyarchaeia archaeon. Lineage (GTDB taxonomy): Archaea > Thermoproteota > Bathyarchaeia > 40CM-2-53-6 > CAZAQQ01 > CAZAQQ01. The sequence goes on from CAZAQQ010000006.1 coordinate 7,251, forward strand.
TACAACTTGTCTGCTACTTTGATTGCGTTGCGAAGGTTGGATTCTGCCACAAGTAATTATGCACCCTCCTCCCTCGCCATTTTCATGCTCTTTGTGAAAGACTCTACAGCCATTGGTGCTAATCCTTCAGGCGGCTCATCCACCAAAACTAGGGATGGAGATAAGGCTAGGGTTCTCGCCACAGCTAACATTTTTTGCTCCCCACCGCTGAGAAAAAGTCCCTTCCTGTTGCTTAAGGGAGAAAGCCGAGGGAAGATTGAGAAGATTTTTTCTAGATCGAAGATTCGTTCCCCGCTAGGCTTTGAATATTTTAGAGGTATTAGGAGGTTTTCATACGTAGTTAGGTCTGTGAAGATTTTCCTATCTTCAGGGGCGTAGCCTGACCCTAACTTCACTATTTCATGTGGTGGTTTCTGCGTGATTTCAACACCCTTGAATTTTATAGAGCCACTAGTGGGTGGAAGCAACCCAACTATAGCTTTAATAATTGTTGATTTACCCGCCCCATTTCTACCTGTCAAGCATACATTTTCTCCTTCCTTTACATCAAATGAGACATTCCTTACGGCGTGTGAGCCCCCTATGTGCACATTTAATCCTTGTACAGAAAGCATTTTTACTCCCCGTATCCGAGTTCTACCACTTCTGGATTTTTTCTCAACTCGACAGGCTTGCCCATGGCAACAATTTTGCCTTGAGATAAAACCATCACCGAAGTACCCCAATTGAAGGCTAGGTCTACGTCGTGCTCAACCATCAGTGCGGTTATCTTTTCGTCACGTACGACTCGAGTCATAGTGGCCATTACTTCGTCCTTTTCGCTGGTGCTCACTCGACTTGTAGTTCGTCGAGGAGCAGTAGTTTTGGTTGTGCTGTGAGGGCTAATCCTATGTCAAGGAGTTTTTTGTCGCCATGTGGAAGGTTTATTGCAAGTTCACTGGCATGATCCTCTAGCCCTAGCTGCTATCGTACAATTTTTTATGCTTGAGGAAAGAGAGATAAAACGTCTTTGTTTCTGAGAGTGTACCTAAGCCGAGTTTGCGGAAGAAAACTCCAACTGAGCCTTATTCCAGTCATATTGATTTTGACTTTCATTATTGAGATGCCTATGATTCTTACCCACGTAGTATCTTGTATACTTGTTCGTTAACCTCTTCGGCTTTTCCTCTCCACTTAATTTCTCCTCGTTCTATTGCACACAACCTATCTGCAAGCTTAAGTGCGTTGCGAAGATTTGATTCTGCTATAATCATCGAGACGCCTGCCGTCTTTATTTCCTTTATACTTTTCACAAAGGATTCAACCACTATTGGCGCCAATCCCTCAAGCGGCTCATCGAGCAAAATTAATTGTGGTGACAAGGCTAGAGCTCTTGCCACAGCTAACATTTTCTGTTCTCCTCCACTGAGGTATAGACCCTTCCTCTCTCTTAAGGAGGCAAGCTGAGGGAAAATTGAGAAAATTCTTTCTATGGTAAAGGTTCGCTCTTTAGGTTTCGAATACTTTAAAGGTATCAGGATATTTTCATACACAGTCAGGTCTGTAAAAATTTTTCTGTCTTCGGGGGCATAGCCAACCCCTAATTGCGCTATTTCATGCGCTGGTTTCCCTGCAATTTCTACCCCCTTAAATTTTATGGATCCGCTAGTAGGTGGAAGTAATCCGATTATGGCGTTGATGACTGTTGATTTACCTGCTCCATTTCCACCTACCAAACACATAATTTCTCCTTCATCTACGCCGAAGGAGACATCCCTTACGATGTGAGAGAGGCTTCTATGCACGTTCAATTCTTGCAAAAAAAGCACGCTACTCACCATATCCGAGTGCTACTACTTCTGGAATTTTTCTTACTTCACCAGGCTTGCCTGTAGCTATCACTGTACCTTGAGACATAACTATTACGTTAGTACCGTAGGAGAAAGCTAGGTCGACATCATGCTCGATCATTAGTGTGGTTACCTTTCTGTCGCGTACAACCGAAACTATGATATCCATTACTCCGCTTTTTTCACGGGTACTCACGCCGCTCGTAGGCTCATCCAAAAGCAATAACTTCGGTTGCGTTGCTAAGGCTAACCCTACATCGAGAAGTTTCTTGTCTCCATGCGGAAGAGTTGTCGCAAGTTCATTAGCATGATCCTCTAGCCCCAACTGCTTGAGAAGTTGAAACGCTTCGTCACTAACGTATCCGTATCGATCTACGAGAGAGAAAAAAATGCCTGCCAATCTTCTCCTAGCAAGGATTGCTACTCTAATGTTATCTAACACTGACAAGCCATCACATAGGTTAACAAGCTGGAATGAGCGAGTAACCCCTAGTTTTACCCTATCATGAGGTGATCTATGTGTAATATCACGTCCGTCAAATATTACTTTCCCAGTGTCGGGGGTAAGCCAACCAGTGATTAGGTTTATAAGAGTTGTTTTTCCAGCCCCGTTAGGACCTACTATTGAGGTGGTCTCTTCCCGCCTGAGCTGGAGGTCTGCTCCATCTACGGCATGAACCTCCCCAAAATATTTCTTGAGGTTTTCACATTCAAGTATGAACGTCAAGCGACTTCCTTTCTCCTTGACTTCTTTTTCTCATCAGTCTCTCGGCCCACCCCATAATTCCGCCAGGAAAGAGTAGCACAAGAGCTATGAGAGAACTCCCCAAAATTATTTGCCAGTACACTGTTAGCGTAATGGCATAGGTTTTGAGATATGTGAATAGTATTGCACCTATTATTGGGCCGAGAAATACCCTATGCCCTCCAAGTACGCACATAAAAACTATTTCACCGGAAAATATCCAGTGTAGGGCCATTGGGTTAACATGGCCGTTTAGAATGCCAAAGAGACAGCCAGCAATCCCTCCAAAAAAGCCGGAAAGTGTGAAAGCATACCACTTGTATCTTTTTACTGGAATACCTAAGAACTCTATCCTCGCAGAATTTTCACGTATTGCCTGCAAAGTTTTTCCAAAAGGTGAATTATATATGACCCATCCGAAAGCAAAAAGCACCAAGGACGTGACGATAATTATGTAGTAAAGTGGCCCCGAGATGTAAGCACTCTTTGAAAGGGGTATGCTGAAACCCAAAATGCTCGGTATAGGCACATACAGTCCATCATCTCCTCTTGTAACCCAATAGAATTTGTAAAGTAGCGCATAGAAAAGCATAGAAAAGGCTAAGGTAAGCAATCCAAAGTATATTTTTGTATACCTTACACATAGATACCCAATAACTGCCGCAACTAGTGTTGCAAATATTATGCTGGAGATAATCCAGACTTCTAGGCTTCTTATACCTGCATAGTGGGTTAGAAAGGCGGGTGCGTACGCACCTAAACCGAAGAAGGCTGCGTGTCCAAAAGAGAGAAGCCCTGTTTGCCCAAACAATATGTTGTATCCCAAGGCTGTGATAGCCAGTAGTAGCCCATAACTGAGCAGGAAGATTTGGTATGATGGCGCGACGAGTGGAACTATGAAGAGTAGTATGATAATGATCATGAGGATAGGCAGCCGCGCCCTTAACACTGAAGGCCCTATCTTTATTACCACACTATCTCCTTCCTCCCGAAGAGCCCACTAGGACGTATGAGCAAGATAACTGCCATAATCAAATATATGATTGCGATATCTATTTCGGGAAAGAGCCCTATCCCAATAGACCTTATGATCCCAACTACGAATGAACCTATGAGTGCTCCTTTCAGGCTACCAAGTCCCCCTATAGTTATCACAATGAAGGATAGAATAAGTGGATCAAGACCCATGCCGGGGAAAATTCCCAGCATGGGCATTGTTATAGAACCTCCCCAAGCTGCAAACACTATCCCTAACACGAAAATTAGCGTGAAAAACAGTGGACTGTTCACACCTAAAGTGCTGACCATCTCTCTATGTTCTGCTATTGCTCTGGCAGTTCTTCCAAACATTGTTTTGTAAAGGATAATCCAGAGGAGTAAAGCTAGGGCAAAACATGAAAATAGTATGAACAAGTTGTATCCAGGAAAAGCAGTATCAAGTACTCGTACGCTACCAAGAAAGTAATAGGCTTCGGGGACGTTGTATAATTCAAGGCCCCAAATTATTTTGCAAACGTCATCAATAACAAGTAATAGTCCGTAGGTAAGTAGAAGCTGGACGGCATGCTCACTTTTGTATACGCGACGTAGTAAGATTGGCTCAACAGCCAATCCAAATAGACCTACAACAACTCCAGCAACTAAAACTAATGGAAAAATAGAGACTATGGGAAGAGGGCCTTTAAGTACCGTCATGGTGATAAGGGCCATTGATGTGTACACCCCCAGAGTGTAGAAGCTTCCGTGAGCCATGTTTAAGACTCCGAGGTAGCCGAAAATCAGATTTAGTCCTACGGAAAACAGGAAAAGCATAGACGAAAATACTAAGCCGTTAATAAATAAAGAGAAAAGGAGGGTTTCCATGTCTTCAGAGCACTTCAGGTCTTGTCCTAGTCACTTCTTACCATGATTTTATCCAGTCCACAAAGGGAGTTCCGACTGGTGGCGTAATTTCCTCAGCACCCGATACGAATGTTGGCTCTAGAATTGGGAAGTCTGTTCCAGCTCCAGCATATTTTCCCGCAATTTTTGTGCTGTACTTCGTCATTCCCCAGACATCGGAAGCGAGTAGCTCATGATCTTTCCTTAACTGCACCCATCCTCCTGGTGCGGCTATCCACATCCCTTCAATTGTCTTAACAATATCTGCTGTGTCAGGCCACTTTCCCTTTGTTGCGTATAGATACTCTACAGCATTCTTGTATGCAATAAATGCTGTATAGGCGGCTTCACCAGTGTAGTATGGATACTTCGTGTGCATTGCATAGTAGCCCTTAACGAATTCCTTGCCAACATCCCATTGGTCATGAGGCGGATATAGCCACCAGTATCTGACACCGGCCAAAACACCCTCAGGAGCGTCTCTTCCTGGCCCGTGGAAACTTTCTTGACCTGCTCCGGAGACGACGTGCATTTTCTCGAATAAGCCATAGGCTTTAGCCTGCTTAACGAAGGTAACCCAGTCACCTCCCCAAAGGGAGGTATATAGCACATCAGGTTTAGATGCAATTACCGCTGTTATGTGCGGAGTGAAGTCTGTAGAGTACAATGGTGGCCAGCCTTCATAAACTACTTGAAACCCGGAGAGGTACTTTTTCCAGTATGTCGTGGTTCCTAGATGTATGTCTCGTCCATAAGCATAGTCTGGTTGTATATAGGCAAACTTCTTAGTGTCTGGCCACAATTTATCCACTGCCCAGGCAGCGCCAAGAATTTCTCCAGCGTCCCATCTGCAAGTTCTGAATGTCGTAGACCCCTTTGCTTTTAGCGCCTCCAGAAGTGCTGAAGTTCTATTTGCTGGATAGAACATTAGAAGGCCCAGCTCATTCGCCACCGGTGCGGTAGCTACGGCCATTCCGCTGCCTATAGTACCTATTGAAAGGTCAACCTTCTCTTCAATGGCGAGTTTCCTAATCTCCTTCACGCATTCGTCGGTTTTGGCTCCTTGCTCTCTCTCAGTCATTGTAATTTTTCTTCCCAGTATTCCACCCTTATCGTTGATATCCTTTACCAGATACCTTAGAGCTAAAGTATCTGATTCGCCTAGAACAGCAGCCGGCCCTGTAAAGGCGTTTACGTTTCCGAGTTTTATGGGAGTTGTCGGCACAGGCTGTTTCACAACGGGTCTTTCACCCTTTTCCACTTCAACAATTTTTTCCACTGTTCGCGGCGGAGCGGCAAAAAATCCTCCTATTGCACCAACAATTAAGCCAGCAGCACCAGCACCAACGTACTTTAGGAATACTCGGCGGTCAGGGTTTTTTGCAGGATCTATCTTCTCAATATCTCTTTCAGCCTCGCGAGAGAAGTCTATGTTTTTGTGCTTTTTCATAAATCCATCTGTTGTGTTACCCATCGATTTCCAACCTCTTTCCTATGAGGCGAAAATATATAGTTTGGTCTTTTAACTTAAAAGACTTTCCATACCAGTGGCTACGAAAGCGTTAGTTTGTGTCCGCGCGGAGCATGCCTGCCCTACTGAGTAGAGATAATGCGTCTTCGATAGGTACCTTGAGGTATGATGGTTTTATTGTCTTGAGCTTCTTGGGTTTCAACGACTTCTCAGCGTATTCTTCTCCGGTGAGGAGGAGATGGTGTATTATGATGAGTAGTTTCCTTGCGAGGGCGACGATGGCTATGTTGTGTCCTCTGGATGATTTGAGCTTGAGATAGTATAGTCTCAGCTTTGAGTTTCTATTCTTTATGGCTGCAAGAGCGCATTGCACGAGGATTCTTCTGAGGTATCTTGGGCCGTGTTTCGTTATGCCTCCATACCACCGTCTCTTGCCGCTCTGTCTTACTGAGGGTGTCAAGCCGCTCCAGGATCCTATCTTCTTCTCGTTATCGAACCTTTCAGGGTCTCCGATCTCTGCTATGATGGATGCGGCTGGCTTGAGCCCATCTCAGCCAATATAGCCTTCACGCGTCGGTTCCTTGGGAAATGGATGAGGTACCTGAGCCTAAACCTCTTCAGGAGGGCTATGACCTCGCCTGAGGCAAAGCCTCTGTCCAAAAGCACAGCCCTCACCCTCACGCCTAAAGCCCTTACGTGGCTTAACCGTCTCCAGAAGCTCAACCTTAGAAGCTAAACGGTGGACAGGCAGAGCATCTATGAAAAAACGTTTGTCACCTATGAGGATGGAAGCGGTCAGGTACTCAAAGTAGCCTACACAACCCTTCACTGGACGGTAAAGGTGGATGTAGGGGCTTCCGCTACCACCATAGAACGGCTCATAGGTCACATCAACCATCAGGATAATGCCCCCATGCTTCAACCCGCTTAGGCATGGTTCTGTGAGGCTGAGGAAGGCTTGACGGAAGAAACCTATGTTCGCTATGGCGATTCTCCTGTGGAGGCTATCCGCATCTGGAAACCCTCCGCCTTCACAGTCTCCACATAGGTGCTGTGGGCTGAAGCCCTCAGCAACAACCTAGAATAGTCACCTGAACCCCACAGGGAGTTACCCCCATAGGAGAAGCAGCCCCCAAGAAAACCCGTCAAAATCCTGCAAGAGCCCATAAAACAGTACGGAATAAACATTAAGTCCACTTTCGGAGAGACTGGCTATTACAGTTATTACAGTTGTTACATCCACGACTGCTTGAGTGCGTTGCAACTATTCTGGATGGAGTGGACGCTAGAACAAAATGCCCTTACACGAGTTTAAGTTCACAACCACTGTGATAGAGATCACGCCTACAGAGTCTCATCAACTCCTGTATGTTCTTCACTCGTTCTAAATTTTCGAGTTTATCAAGCATATCGCTTATCGCTTCTTCTCCCAAAACAATTGAGGCGTTGGACTTGAATTTTGAAATATGCTCTTCCTTTGTCATCGGTATCTCCGGTCCTCCCGGGTTTGTTTCAACCTTGAACTCGTGGGTTATGCCGCTCTTCATCTTGACCGAGACATGCCCGGGTATACGTTTTGGATATTCCGTGTTTGGATCTGCGACGTATTTTACACCCTTAGCCAATTCTAGGATCTTTCGATCTTTGATCTTGTCCTCAGTGAAAGTGTTTACATTCACCTTACCGTCTACGAGCATTGCAGCAACGGTGAAGGGGAGGCTGAATTTACCATCATAGGCGGTTCTAGGGGTAGCCTTCGCTTCAACAGGTTCGCATACAAGGGGAACCATGCCACTTGGAACTTCACACCTGACTTCGGCTATATCATCTCCATTTATTCCATGGTTCCTCTTCAATCTAGATGCACAATATAGAAATGGATGAAGTACAACCCCGCAGGGATAGGGCTTATAAGCTATTTTTGCGATCTCCCATAGCTCACCGAGCCCTTCAACTGCTCTTTCAATAGCGAGGCTTATTTGCCTCAAATGCGTCTTGTATACACCAAAGCGGCCTTCAAAGACTGTACGTGGTCCAGTCATTCCCTTCTGAGCCATTAGTGATGCGATTATCCCGCTGTGGGCTGCCCATCCTGCGTGAAACTGTTTGACCCATGAGCCATCGCTAAAAAACTCATAGATCCCAGACGCTTGGCTACCACATATTCCGAGTCCGCTAACAATTTGGGCCGTATTGAGACCAAGAATTTTGCCCGCGGCAACGAGTGCACCGAATGTTCCGCAAATTGAAGTAGCGTGGAAACCTACTTTAGGAAGCTGGCCAGGCGCCGCCATCCCTACCCGTATTGCCGTTTCCATCCCTGCGGCGGTCGCCATGATGAGGGCCTTGCCATCTATTCCTTCTCTCTCCCCCATCGCCAGAGCTGCGGGTACAACAGGTGGGCCCACGTGAACGAATGACTCATTATGAGTATCATCATAGTCTAGAACGTGAGCCATAGTACCGTTCACTAGTGCTGCGTTAGGAGCAGGTGCTAGGTATCCAGAGGCTATGACTGTTGCTTCCCCTCTACCTTGCCATTGTCTTACTACCTCAGCGGCAATTTTTCCAGCTTCCAATCCCGATGCAGCTATGCATAAGCCTATGATGTTCATAATGTGAAGTTTGGTATGTTCAACAACCTCCTTTGGTAGTGAGTTGAAGGTCAGGCCTACGGCGAAGTCACTCACAGCTTCAGCCACGGTCTTGTCCAGACTGCTTTCATCCCCTTAACGGCAATCGTAACGATGGAAATTGGGAGCTCCCTTTAGAGTGCACATGTTTATTACCTTTGTTCAAGATGCTTCGATTTGAGTGTTTGAGTATGAATAGCGTACCGTTACCCTAGGGACTGTTACATCAGCGCCTGATATGGTTGTTGGAGTATTAGTTAAGGAAGTAGGCTGTCCATTCTGCGGATCAAGTTCTCATCTTGTTCTGAACGGCTGTAAGAGAAGGGTTGCTGTGGATCTCAAGGGTGAATCGCTCATTGCGATTCAAGAGTATCTTTGTAAAAGATGCAACCGGTTTTTCAGGTATCCCTGCTTGGGAAAGGGTAGGTATGGCTTCGTTGGATGGACGCGCCTAGAATCATTGTCAGCATGGTTTAAGGCTATTCGCCATGTCTATCCAAGCATTCCCATTCAAGGATGCGTTGTTCACATGGAGCGTATAATCGACCGGCTAATGCCTAGACGCAGCCGAACCGTGAAGCAGGAGGAGCTGAAGATCTTGATCCGACGATTCCTCTACGCGTCAAGCTTGGCTGAAACAAATCAAAGCCTTCAAGAGATCAAGAGTAGACGAGATGAATGGGTCGATGACAGATCCAGACAAGCCATCAACAGCATCATAGCCCACCGCAAGGTGTTAGCGACACACTTTAGCCATCATGCACTACAGGTTCAGCCCATTCCTCTCAAGCAGAAACAACGGGGAAAGCCCACTCATGTTGGCCGGCGTCAACACAGCAGGCACAAACTGGATAACGTACTCCCAGAGAGAACATCAGGTCTAAATGTAACAGCGCCACCCTAAGACTTATTAACAATAGGTGCTTCTAAGCTGAAAACTAATTAATTCCCTAGGAGGGTTATCCAAGGTTTGAGTTATCCTTCACCCCGCTATCCCAAGCTTAGGAAGCCTCGCTCCGTCGAGGAACTCATGCCTAAAGCTAGGGCTCTATTAACTCAGCCCCCTGATGCGCCGCCTACTGCTATGAAGCCTCATTACCCCATCAGAAAAGGCGACAAGATTCTCTTCGTGGTCCTCAGCGAGTATCATCCTTGGGTAGTTGAAGCTTTTACCCGCGCAATACTCGAGAGAGGTGCACGCGTAGACTTGTACACCATTGACAGTACACCTTTGAGCCAAGACCCAGAAGAAATCGCCACTCACGAAGCACTATCAATAGGGAAGGACGAAGGCGATTACAACTACTTTTACACTATGATAACAAATCACATCAGGACAGATACGTCCAATATACTTGTCAAACTTGAGGGCTACGATATGGTTATCGCCGGTACTGCGCCGTTTCTGCCGCCAGTGAGTTATCCCGTGTGTAGATATATGTATGGGACACTTGAGGACTTCATATCGCCAGAGTTCACCTTTCCTTTTGAGTTACAGAAACTTATAGACGACAAGGTTTTCGCGCAAATCATGGCATGCGAGTCTCTTAGGCTTACAGATCCTGAAGGAACGGATGTGCGTTGGACTAACTACAACGACGGGCGACCTTACTACCTTAACCATCAACTTGCCAGACCCATACATACAGGTGTAGGATTCGGTGGGAAAGATGATTGTGAAGGTGTCGTGGCTGGAACGGCGAATCATCTTTCAGTATTCCCGCACGCTAAAGCATACATAAAGCGGGGGCAGGTGGTCCGTGTGGAAGGAGGAGGAAAATACGGTGAAGCATGGCGGCGAAAGTTGGAAGAATATAAGGATGTTGAATTCCCGCCACTTCCTAAGGCCAAAAGCCTCATAACGGGACTATCTTCTGACAAACCTGAGTATGAAGTGCCTGAGCCCGGCCTTTTCTGGTACATGGAATGCGCCATTGGCACATGCCCGGGGGTTGTAAAACCGGCAAAGGCATCAATGTTCCAGCAATTCGCTAATTGTCTCCACGATAGGAAGCGTGCAGGCTACATTCACAACGGATTCGGATCGCCAGGCGCCTTTCTTGGTCAACCTCACCTTATAAGGGCAAAGGTTCCTTGGGCCCATGTCCATATCCACTCTATATTCGCAACTCTAAAGGGAGAGACAAAAAAAGGAGAGAGCATAACGATCATCGATAAAGGTCATCTTAGAGCACTCGACGACCCTGAAGTACGTTCTAAGGCTGCTAAGTTTGGCAACTCGGACGAGATTCTCAATGAAGCTTGGTTCCAAGGCATTCCAGGGATCAATGTTCTAGGTAATTACATGGAAGACTTTGGGAAAAATCCCGCCTCATGGATAAGGCGCGAGATCCAAGGGCATCCGGTCTGGGAGGAGTGAAGAATGTGCCGACCTAACGTTTCTAGACCGTAGCTAATCTTGCGAACAACGACTCGTCTTCTATCCTTCACATAATGGCTTCAGCAAATCTCTGTGCCTTGTTGAGCATACTAAAAGCCTAAGAAACGAAACTCCTAGGAGACGACCCGTATTTTTGATCTACCAAGGCAACTGTTCGCTTTGAGGAGAGCCAAGTCGTCGAGCGGAAGTTATCTTTAGAGTTCTAGACTACCTTCCCATATTTCTTCAAACAATTTGAGAGCATCGTTATTTTCTATTTTCCTTGGCTGACGGGCTAGCAGTCGTGTGCTTTTCAACATATCGTCCGCCAACTTTGGTAGTACGTCTCTACGTAGACCTGTGCTCTTCAAATTTATTGGAATGCTTAAATTCTCATTGAGGTTCTTGACAGCCACAATAGCCTTTTTTGCACTCTCATGAGATGATGAACCGTTTGTGCTTTCCCCTATAGCTCTTGCGACTAGCTTAAGCTTATGGGCAATTGCAGGTAGGTTGTACTTCATTACATACGGTAAAGCAATTCCACACGAGATGCCGTGTGATATCTTACATTTTACTGCGAACGCGTATGCTGCTGCATGTGCTCCACAAACTCCCGCATTCCCAATTGTTAAACCAGCCATCATTGCAGCTAGCGACATATCACATCTAGCGTCTAGATTTTCCCCTTGACGATAGGCTGTGGTCAAACTATTCGCAATTAGTCTTATTGCCTCGAGCGCAAGAGCGTCTGTTAGTGGATTGGCATTAGTTGACATAATAGCTTCTATCGCGTGACTTAGAGCATCTACACCCGTCTGAGCTGTGAGCCCGGGCGGCATCGTAATGGTTAACGTAGGATCTACTATAGCCACATTAGCGTACAGGTATGGACTTACTATGCCACTCTTGATCTCTTCTGCAACTAATGAGACTATAGCGACATTAGAGACTTCAGACCCCGTACCAGCTGTTGTTGGTACTAGTATGAGTGGCTTAGCGGGTTTCTTAACTTGGTTAACGCCTACATAACTGCTTACATCCCTTTGGTTTGTAACTGCGAAAGACGCTACTTTAGCCATATCAAGAACGCTGCCACCACCAACTCCAACCACGATTTCAACAGCTGCCCTTCTTGATTCTTTTGCTACAGTCTCAGCGATTTCTAATCCAGGTTCTGGTTCTATCTCACTTAACACATTAACTTCAAAATTCTCTCTTTCTAATGAACCCCTAACATCATCCATGAAAGCTCTTTCATGCAGAGGCGGCGACGTAACAATAAGTGCTCTCCTCCCAGTAGTCAACTTCCTTGCTTCTTCACTCACTTTCCTAACGGCATTAACTCCAAACATTATTTTCGTAGGTATTTGAAAGGTATGTATTTCCCTTAGTGGATGTGGTATTCCAATGGCCACAGGTAATTCCTCTTAGGGCTTAAGCAGTATCAGCTATTCTCCCCAGTCGTTTATGCTTTTGCATTGTAAGCTGTCTGTTATTAACAAGAATCGTAGTGGCCTTTGCATCTCTGCTCATGTCTAAACCATACATAGTATTCAATTCCACACCACAGAAAAATAGATTTCCGCGACATGACTTCACATGGATAGATAATTACCGGAAAAACTCTACAAATATTTTTATGTGGACCCTTTCACACATCTCCTCTACGGAAGGATTCTATATGGTTAGGTTGTATGAGTATCAGGGGAAGCAGCTGCTTAAAGCGGTCGGTGTCCCTGTTCCAAAAGGGGACGTGGCTTCTAGGCCGGAAGATGCGAGGGTTGTAGCCGAGAAAATTGGGAAGCCTGTCGCGGTTAAGGCGCAGATTTTGGCCGGCGGACGCTTCAAGGCTGGAGGCATAAAGTTCGCCAACTCTCCTTTGGAAACGGAGAAGGTTGCAAAGGAGCTTCTTGGCTTTGAACTTAGAGGATTCAAAGTGGAAAAAGTCTTGGTTGAGGAGAAACTTGATGTTGAAAGAGAGTTCTATGTGGGCGTGATTGTGAATGACTCGTACAAGGTCAAAGCCCCAGTGATGATGTCCAGCACGGAAGGCGGCGTAGACATAGAGGAAGTGTCTGCTAAATCTCCTGAAAA
>CAZAQQ010000007.1:0-7218 GCA_964487485.1 uncultured Candidatus Bathyarchaeia archaeon
TGAGATAATCTGCAAAGAAAGATAAGAAGCAAAGCGTGAACATCCACCTTGATACTGAAACGGTTAGAAACGCTAGGGATCTGGGCTTAAACATCTTGAAAATCGCTCAGAACGAGCTAGATAACGCAATAGGGCAACTGAAAGGCGAAAATAGCGAAATTAATAGCGGGCCCGCGGGGATTCGAACCCCGGACCCCCGGCTTTCCACAGCAGAATAGTTTAGAGGGCCGATGCTTTAGACGCGCTGTTAATATCTGTCCGGTCTGAGCTACGGGCCCGAGTTATTTGTTTGCTCTGTGTTATTTAATCTTGTTTCTTCGATTTTAGGCAGTTTTGTCAAGGCAACTGCTTTCTCAGGACATTTTTTCCTAATTGTCTGAGCAGCCAAATCGACGACTGCTCTAGCTTTCGATATGAGGACGGCGTCGCTTGTTGCAAGGATGTTTCCTGAAGCTAACGCTGAGGTGTCTGCCTGCTTCACAGCGTAGGCGTTGCCTTTTAGTTTTGCCTTCTCCAGCTTGTCTCTAACGGTTGACGCTAGCTCTCCGCTTTTGCTTACTTGCGCGTCGAAGAAGAAATTGACTTCGCTTGCCTTGAGCCTCTTCAAATATGCGACGAGGAGGTTAAGCGCCTTGTCTGTGAGGTTGGTTACTCTGTATTTTCCATGAACCATTGCAATGTCTCTGATGAAGCCGTCGTCGCATAGGATTATGGGTCTACCTATCAGTGCGCTTTCGATTGTTATTAGGACATTGTATCCGTCTATTGCTAGTTTCTTGCCGAAAACCGTTCTCGGCGGAGCTAGCTTCTTCTCATGTTCTTCTGCTTGAGGTTGGTCGTAGACAGCCCTATAGAGGGTTAGCTTCTCCAATTTGCTAAGTTGATATTTGTCTCCGACGAAACTCACTACGCTTTCCCTAGCGTAGTTTCTACCTAGCAGATAGCGAGTGTCCTGCACCGCCTTGATGAGTTTTGGAGAGAGTTTCCTTCTACTCAAGGTATATAGCAGGCCTATAGGGCTCAGCGTTCTTAGCCCTGTCTTTTGGGTCGTATCGCTTCTCATCAAATTCCATGTAGATTTCGACTTTAGCGTTGAAATCGCGTTCCAAGAAGCCAGTCGCTTCTTTAAGCACTTTGAGCTCATCTAATGTACCTGCAGACAACCTACGCTTTCTCTCTTCGCTGGCAAGTTTGCTAATGCTCGTTGAAATGCGTTCAATCCACTTCACCAGCTTCTTAGCTTCGGAGCTGAAAGCAGGGTCTTGAACTAGCTTCTTCATGAGTTCGCCTGTTGAAAGAATTCCCTTATCAGCTTCTTCCATTGCCTTAAGATATATCTTCCACTTGGTTGGTGAGGCTGCGTAATAGCATATTCTTTTCGGCTTTATTTTCGTCGCCTTCAGGAGATTGGAAGTGTCCTCTACTATCCCCAAAATGATTTCTTCAGCCTTCTCAGAGTTTACGTCTACTTTGCGTTCATCGTATTCAGGCCAGTTTGCTGTTGATATGAAATCTTTACCGCCCATTTTCTGCCATATTTCTTCGCAGATGTAGGGAGTGAAGGGTGCTAGTAATCGAATGCGAGCCTTTAACACTTCGTTTAGAACTTTGGCTTTCACTTTCTTTCTGGATGGAGATAGGTCTGAGGAGATGCGTCGCATATACCATTGAACATCTTGATCAAGCATGTATAGGACTTGGTGGATTGCCTCTCTGCTCCGCAGCTCATCCATGGCTTCCGTCGCCGCCTTAATGTATCTGTGCAGGCGGCTCAGCATCCATTTGTCCTCTGTTGCAAGTTCGCCTTCGCCCATTTCCTCTCTAAGCTTTATGATGTCCAGTGCGAAGGAGTAGAATCGTTCCAGTCTTTCGCGGAGGGATTTAGCTAGGGCGCTGCTGAAGTCAGCGTCTTGGGACAGCTCAGCTGTTGCTAGGACGGCTAACCTCAATGGGTCAGCTCCGTAGATGGAGATTGCTTCCCGGAGGGGGATTATGTTTCCGAGGGATTTCGACATTTTCTTCCCCTCCATGAGGACGCTGCCGTTGACGACGATTTGGTGGGGCCACAGCTCTCTTGGGAAAATGGCTACATGGTTGAATATGAAGAAGCTTAGGTGGTTGGGTATGAGGTCTCTGCCAGAGTGTCTGCTGTCTAATGGGTAGAAATACTTCATTTCCTCCCGCATCTTTTCGAGTATTTTGTCGTCTATCCCGCTTCCTGAAGCTGCTTGGTCTAGGTTTCCTTCACTGAGAAGTACGTAGTTGAAAACGCTGTCTGTTAGGAGGTTCGGAGGAATCTTGCTCTTGTTGACATATTTGGCGATAAGGTAGTAGACCATGTAGATGACTGAGTCTGATAAACTTTCGATGATCCAATCCTTATCCCAAGGTAGTGCCGTGCCCAAACCTGACTTCCTAGCGCAGGCTTTCTGGCGTAGCCAGTTGATGGCGTACTCGAATTCTGGCCGTAGTTCCTCGGGGAGGATACTCATGTGCTTCAGGCAGGTGTGGGCTAACTCTTTCCAGTCAGTGTTGCCATAGTTGATGAACCATTGGTTCTCAAAGATTTTGACGACGCATTCTGTTCCACACCTGCAGACTACAGGTCTGTTAAGGATTTCGTAGATCACCGCAGCCTGGCCTTTCTTCAGCAATTTTTCCGTAATCTTTTCTTTAGCCTTCACCACGGGCATTCCAGCATATTCCATTGTGTTGGCTTTCATGAGGCCGCTGTGAAACTCGTGGCTGTACACTTCCTTCGTAGCTTCTTCGAGCTTTGGGTCGTTTTGGCTTTTGATGCCTGCTTTCTTGAGAACGTCAAGAGCTGGAAGATCCGAGTATCCTTCTAGTTGTATTATTGAGATTGCCTTAATCGCTTCAAGGGCGTTTGATGCAACTCCGTACTTGGCCAGATCCTCTGACTTTCCCCGCAGGTCTTCTAGGGCTTGGTAGTCATATGGAGCATGTCCTGGTACGGACATTACTACTCCAGTACCATTTTTGGGGTCTACAAAGGCCGCGGGCAGAATAAGTATCGATGCTTCATTTGTAGGGTTCTTAGCCCATTTACCTATTAGATCCATTCCCCTGAAATTCTCTTCAACGCTTACTTTGCGGTTTAGATAACGAAGTTTCTCAACAGATTCTTGGCTTACAATCCATTTCTCTCCGTCTACCTTTGCCTTGACATACGATGCTTTGGGGTTCAGCCAAATGTTGGTGACGCCGAAAATAGTTTCAGGTCTTAGGGTGGCAGCTGGCATGAAATATCCGTTGAAGAGAAATTTGATTGCGATGAATTCTCCTATTTCAGGTTCTAAGTCGCCTATTGTGTCGTGTTGGCCTACTGGATTACCGCAGTTTGGGCACCAGCCCACCAGATGGCTTCCCTGGGTGATGAATCCCTTTTCGTGAAGTTTTCGGAATTGCCACTCTATGAAGCGGCAATACTGGGGGTCTATGGTAGTGAACTCTCGGCGCCAGTCGATTGAGAAACCCATCTCTTTCATGCCTTGCTTTATTTCTTCATGGAAATACCTCGCGATCTTGGTAGGTTCAGTGAAGTCTTTCAATGTTTCTTCTGGAACTTTGTAGATTTTTGTGAAAGTTTCAACAAGCTCTTGGTCGCTGGATGCTAAACGCTTGTACATTGCCAAGATAGGTGTACCAGTGTAGTGGAAACCCATGGGGAGCAATACGTTGTAGCCACGCATTCTTCTGTACCTAGCATGCACGTCTGCCAGCGTGTAGGTTCTGCCATGTCCGATGTGTTGTGGTGAATTTGGGTATGGGTAAGCAACTGTTATGAAACACTTTGGCCTATTCTCGGTAACATCAGCTTCGAAAACATGCGATTGATCCCATAGTCTGCGCCATTTCTCCTCTATTTTTCGCCAGTTCATCTCCATTCTTGCTCACGCTACTTTCTAAGCTTAAGCAGAAGTTCTTCAGCCCTTCGAAATGCCCTATCCGCTTCCTCTGTTTTTGCTCCTCCTCCCTGACCGAAATTTGGCTTGCCTCCGCCTCCGCCACCAACGATTTTCGCCAATTCCTCAGCTAGCTTCCCGGCGTTTGCGCCAGCTTTTACAGCTTTTTCTCCTGCGGTGACAACTATTCTCACGTTTTTCTTAACCAAAATTATAACCGATGTTGCTGACGGGTCTTTATTCACAATCTTGTTTCCCAACTCAATAAGCTCATTCTCGTCTCCCACTGTTTTCTTGTGGCCGATGAAGTTTATCTCGCCTATTCTCTTCGATTTCGTCAGTAGCTCCTCCATTTCATATTGGGTTAACCGGGATCTAGTTTGCTCCAGCTCTTTCCTCAGCCTATCCATTTCTTCCGCCAATCCTTTAGCAGCCTCATCGACTTTCTCTATTGGCGATTGGAGCGCGTCCGCTGTTTTAAGAAGTATCTCTTGTCTTTCTTGAATGAAAGATAAGGCAGCTGATCCAGCTGCGAAAACTATGCGTTCTACGCCGTCCTGAATCCTGTCAGCTCTTACTATTTTGAGTAGACCTACTTCTCCAGTCTGGCGACAGTGGATTCCCCCGCAAGCCTCAACCTCCCAGTCGGCGATCTTAACAACGCGTATCTCTCTTCCAAGGACGACTCCTCCCTGATAAAGTCTAAAGCCATATTCTTGCTCAGCTTTTTCTCTTGGCATCCACTGGGTCTCCACTGGAACATTACGCATGATAACTTCGCAAGCTAATTTCTCAATAGCGTTAAGTTCCTCTTCTTTTAGAGGCTCATAGTGGGATATGTCGATGCGGCTTCTGTCCACATCTTTTTGGGCACCGGCTTGCCATACATGCTCCCCTAGAACTCGCCTCGCAGCGCCCATTAGGACATGTGTGCCCGTGTGGTGGCGCATAAGACTTAGTCTTCTAATCCAATCTACTTCGCCTTCTACCGCCTGTCCAACACGGGGCGTTTCACCTGCCACTACGTGGACGACGACATTGCCAATTTTCTGCGCGTCTAGAACCTTCGACGACTTGTTCTCGAGTTTGAAAGCGCCTGTGTCCGCGGGTTGTCCGCCGCCCTCTGAATAGAAGCACGTTTGGTCTAGGATTACGTATTTGCCGTCAATCGCCGCCAGAACTTTCGCTCTGAAACTTTTCATTGAAGAGTCTTCATAGTAGAGGAGTCTTGTAGCTGGGTAATCGATCACCTTATCCTTCAGTTCCTTGATTAGCGCTGGTTCTTCAACGGGTTCAGCTGAGGCATGTCGTTGAGCAACCATCGTGAAGAAGTTGCTCGGCACCTCAACGGCCAGTCCATAGTTTTCACCTATGTCTTTCACAATGTCGGGAACCAACCCATGAGAGTCGTATAGCTCAACCATGGTTTGCAATGGAAACTCAAGGACACCTTTCCCCTTCATTTCCTTGGATATTCTCTCAACCAATTCCCTGCCTTTTTCTAAGGTTCGTCTATACTTCTTTTCCTCGATGGAGAGGGCTTCTAGGATTTCGCTTCTCATCTCCTTAATATTAGGGAAATCTTTTGACCAGTAGGAAACTTGCCTGTCAACAATGTCCAGCAACTTGTTTTCTATTCCAAGTATCTCCAACATTCTGTATGTTCGACGAGCCAGCAGTCTGCCCAAGTATCCTTCACGAGTGTTGGATGGCACCAAACCCTCCGCAAGAATGAATGCTAACGCTTTTGTGTGGTCTACCACTGCGTAGGAGCTTTCCAGCAGTCTCAGCTGCTTTTTCAATTCCTCAGGATCCATCTGAAGCCGTCGAGCAACTTCTCTTCGCATTTCTAACCTGCCTTGTTCTGTCCCTATCCTCGCGGATAGTTTAGCGCTCTCAACCAGAATCTTCTCCTCGATTTTCAGCCCTGAGAGCTGCATTATGTCTTCTAGTAGGCGGCCATAAGTGGCATGGAAACCGCTTGGAGATCCTTGAGACAGCCAAGCCCAGCGTTCCATTCCATACCCCGTATCCACCGTCTTTATGGGTGTTTCAACCATTTTATCTCCTTGGATCTTGTAAGTCATGAAAACCAATGTTGAGATTTCTAACCCTTGTACGCATGCTTCTACGTCGGGTCCAGCGTTCCCGCCGCCGGACCAGAAATGCTCCTTATAGTTGACTAGTTCGGATTTGACGCCTAGTTTCTTGGTTAGAAGCTCGTGATGAAGTCGAATTGTGTCATTTTTCCAGTAAACATCCTTCTCTGGAAGGTTGAAGGCATGGGCTCCACCCATTTCAAAAATTGCTAGGTGCCTTCCCGCTGTCAAACCCACGTTATCTATGTCTGTGAAACGAACGCATGGTTGACTCACTACAAGGGGATTAGCTGGGGGTGGCAAAATCCCATCAGTTACGTAGGGCTGAAAATCGTAGATCGATGCCCCGACGAAATAGACATCGTCCCTCCACCTAGCAATAATGGGATAGGGCTTTATGATTGTGTGGCCGTTCTCTTCGAAGAATGAAAGGAAAATCTCGCGGATTTCCCCTAGAGAGTATCGAGTGCGGGTGGGCGGATTACCTATGAACTCATACTCTTGACAAGGAGCGTCTCCACAGTTTTCCCTCTCAGAATCCTGTGTCCAAAAATAGCTTCCGCAAACCTTACAAAGTTTTCTGAGGAAATTGTTTTTTTTGAAAAATGGAATCGCAAATTCATCGTCTTTAGTTAGCATGCTCAATGCTTTTCCAAGCCTTGCAAACCTAACTGAGGATGAGGCTTAAAATTGTTTTCAGCGTCGAATGGAGCTGTTTGATCTTTCCTCTACACTGGGAAGGTAAAAGTAGTTTGCATGCTGGCCGTTTAGGTGGCGATTCGGAGGAGGAAAGCTCCTAGAACCGGTTCATGGGAGAATTCTAGGTATCAACTCGTTACACAGGCTTAGGAACCGAATAGGGCTCCAAGCCCAGCCAAAGCTTCTTCTTCCTTCTTTTTCTCTTCTTCAGGCTTCTTTTGTTCTTTCTTAGCTGAAGGGGATGCGGGAGGCGCGGCAGAAGGCGCCGCTGCTGCTGGTGCAGCTACAACTGCTGAAGCAGATTTGATTGCTTCATCTATTTTGACTTCTGATAGAGATGCAATGAGAGATTTTACCCTTGCCTCTTCAACCTTGATGCCTGCTGCTGTAAGGACTTTCTTTACGCCATCTTCATCAACAGGTTTACCGGCTGAGTGTAGGAGCAGCGCTGCATAGACGTACTTCAATTGTTACACACCTCCAAGTACTGCAGA
>CAZAQQ010000007.1:7318-16087 GCA_964487485.1 uncultured Candidatus Bathyarchaeia archaeon
CTTGGGCTTAGCTTCTTCTACAGGCTTCTTGGCTGGAGCTACTTCCCCAGCTGGGATCAACGCGGATAATGCCAACATTTCCCGGTGGGCTTTCCCCAGTATTTCCGGCAAAGCCTCGGGGCATGGGTATTCGGATTCCAAGGCTAGTTGAAGGGCTTGGCGGTGAGCTTTGCCAATTAATATTGCAGCTGTTTCGGAAGCGAAATAGTTGGCATTGATGGCCAGACTTACAGCTTGGGCTTGAGCCTGAGCTAGACTCTGCTTAAACTCGTTCAAATCTAGTATCAGGTCTTCAGGGCCAAATATGAGCCCATTGTCATATGCTGCTACGAGGGAAATTCCGGCTTCCATTGGTTTCATTCCCAGTTTCGACAATAGGGAAGCTACTTTGCTTGGAACCACCTCGCCTTTATCTACTACCACGGTATCCCTGACAATCCATATGCTGCCTGCTTCTATCTTGGTGGGAACTCTTGCTTCGCCAAATTCGCTTATCACTGGTCCTGGAGGAAGCCCTGTGTTTCCAGCGGGCACAACTATGTCGTCTGTGGCAACATCTCCAGCTTTAGCAGGCACTCTAACTTTGCTCTTGTTAAGCAGGATGATGAGTGAGTATGGATTCATATCCGTGAGCAGTAGCACTCTAGGGCCTGTCAATAGGTCGGCGAACTTAGCAAAGTCTTTTTTCTCATTAGCCAAGACCTCAGCGGCTTTTCTTACGAGAGTGTTCTTTGTTACCAGTACAGCGACTTTACCGCGAAGCTTCTTCCTAACTTCCTGTATTTGAATAGCTCTGACCTTATGCAGATCGGCAGCCGCAACTACGCTGTGACTTCGAAGTACTTCCGCTATCTTCTTCAGCGCTTCTTTCTTCCATTCGGAAATCTTCTTATATGTCAACCCTCGCAAACCCTCACATAACCTTGATAGGCGGGCCCATCGAAGTCTTCAAAATGATTGATCCTATGTTTTTCGACCCTCTCTCAAATTTTCCTTCGATCTTGGTGATAACGGCCTGTATGTTCTCAATTATCTTTTCATCAGGCATGTCTTCTATGCCCACCCTGCACTGAATGACAGGCTGGTCTCTAACGCGAAGCCTAACCATTCTTCTATGCCGCTCCAAAACCTCTTCTATAGGGGCGCTTGGAGGAACAGGTGTTGGCATTTTTCCCTTTGGACCTAGCTTTGATCCAATCGTTTTTCCAATAACTGGCATCAGAGGTGCTTCAGCCACGAAATAATCGAACTCCCTCGACAACTTTCGAATTGCCTTCTTGTCCTTGCCAAGCTTGTCAAGCTCTTCTCTCCCAATCACTAAGTCAGCTCCAGCTTTCTTGGCTCTTACCCCGAGATCGCCACTTGCTATTACGCAAACCTTGACGGGTTTACCCATGTTGTTTGGCATTTCAACTTGTTCGCTTATTCTACTCTCAGACTTCTTCAGGTCAACATCGCGTAGCTTGACTATTAACTCGACTGCTTGTTTAAAATTCCTCTTAACTGATGTTTTCTTCAATTCTTCCATTGCTTTCAATAAGCTATCCTTTGTAACAGGCAATGAGCGTTCCTTCTTCGAGATAGCAGAAAGGGACTAACCTGACGCTTTATAAATGTTTTTGGCGCACACGGCTCCGGTGCAAACCTCAGAATAGCCATATTCTGAACATTGGGAAGAAGCTGGTGAATGGAAAATCTATTCCTGTCCTTTAATTACGTGATCCCATTTCCCTTCATCGACTTCCCGTCGTACTTCAGCAGGTTCGCGGCTTTCCACAGTAACCCCCATGCTTAAACATGTTCCTAAGACCTCTTTAACAGCTGCCTTAACAGAATTGGCGTAGCTTCCAGGCATTTTCATTGAGGCAATTCTAGCCACTTGCTCCATGGAAAGGTTGCCCGCCTTCTGGGTTTTGGATGCGCTTGACCCTTTTTCAATTCCAAGCTCCTTGACTATTAAGGCAGATGTCGTGGGTACTCCTACCTCCACTTCAAAACTTTTCAGTTCTACGTCGACGATGATCTTTACAGGAACCTTCATGCCAGCGTAGGCTTTTGTCAACTCATTTATTTTGTTGACTATTTGCAGCACATTGACGCCTAGGGGCCCTAGGACAGGTCCTAGAGGAGGGCCTGCAGTGGCTTTTCCGCCGTCGATAAGGGCTTCAACAATCTTTTTCTCAGCCACCTATTCCACCCTTTGCTTTACTTCTTTCCACCAGCTTTACATAATCTGCGTGAACAGTTATGGGCAATGTGGCAAATCCTTCTTCCAACAGTTCAATCGTAACATCTTCCTTAACTCTGTCTACATGAGTAATCTTCGCCTTTAATCCTCTAAACGGGCCTCCTACCACTTCCACCAAATCTCCAAGATTCAAATCTTCTATGACTGGTTTGGCTACAATGAACCGTTCAACAGCTTCGAGAGAGACCATTCCTCTGGTACGTGCTCTAGCATGTCCAACTCCGGATATAGCCTCATCGACGAAATGTGGGCCAGCAGCTTCAACAAAGATATAGCCCTTTATGATTTCAGGAACTAGAACGGAGAAAAGCGGCAGCTTCTTGAGGGCTATTCTAGACGACATCAAGTCAGCTACAGTTTTTTCTTGGCCGCTTGTCGTTCGAACAGCATAGATTGCTGAAACCCTTTTCTCCTTTGACATGTCCCGTACCTACGGCATTAACCCGATGAAAAAGAATAGGATCCTAATCATAAAGCCAATAGCGCCCACAGCAACGACGCCTATAAGGCTAACCTTAGTAAGGAGCCAAAATTCATCACGGCTTGGCTTAGTTGTCACTTGAAACAACCTTTTCGTTGAGTCGACGAATTTCCTAAGCTCCAATTCAATCTCCAGGCTAATGTTTCCTAACCAGTGTTCAGGCAGTTCCCTCTACTTCTTCGCAGCTCTTAAACCTTGACGATTTCTACATGTTCATTTTCAAGGATGGGTATCAGAGAGGTCCGGTGTGAACTTTTTAAACCCTTCCAATCCACTATTGCTGCTCCGCAGCTGTTAATCGTTTTTTTCAACGCCAGCTTTACGATGCTGGCGTCGAACTCGTCGAAGAAATACTTAGACAGGATGTGGCCGATTGCGTACTCAGACTCCAAGTCGACGTTGGTGTGTTTCGTGGGATAGTGCCCGCCGCCGAACCCGACTGAAGCTTTGGCAGTGCGGGGTTCAGAAGCTGCCGCATATATGGCTTTAGCAACAGCTTCTCCAGCCTTATCATTAACCCACTCTTTTTCTGAGCTGCCTATTTCCACGAAGAGGACAGGTATCTTCAATTCTGTTGGGCCGTGGTGCGTTGCTTCAAGGGATACGGAATATTCAAGTAGACTGAGATCTTCTCTGGCCTGTTTAAGGGCTAGTAGAGCTGATTTCATACGTTGCGGATTTGCCCAAGCAAGGCTTTTTGGCTTCCCGTCATGGGTTGCTTTCGAAGTTGTATTACCAGTCGCGTGAACCGTTAGAGTTCGTTCACCGCTTTCGCTTCTGTGGCGAGATGCGAAAATTATGGTTTCTACATCGAATTCCCTATCCAAGTATTCTGCATGTACGCTGTCTACATCTATATACGCGAGTAAAACTTCGCCTCTTCTGAATATGGGTTTGCCGGCGTAACTTTGCATTGTTTTTTGAAAGCCGAAATTGGCAATGAGTTTATCCGCAATGTTAACAGCGGCTTGATCCTTATTTGATGCGGCGACGAGAGCTATCACACTTTTCTCCACTCACTGAAGAATCAGTTTTAGAAGTGCTTTCTGAGCATGGAGTCTATTCTCAGCCTGATCCCAAACTATGGATCTCGGTCCATCGATAACCTGACTTGTAACTTCTTCTTCCCTGTGAGCTGGGAGACAATGCATGAAGAGGGCTTTTTCTCCTGCTTTTTGCATAATCTGTTCAGTCACTTGGTACTTGGGCAAGAATGTTCTCAACCTCTCTTCTCTGTCGCTCTCCATGCCCATCGAGACAAAAGTGTCCGTGTATATGATGTCAGCGTTCTCCGCAGCCAATTTCGGATCGTTAGTAACTTGGACATAGGATCCGTTCTCCTTAGCTGCAATCTTAGCGTGCTCTACTGCCTCAACATGTGGTTCATAGCCTCGAGGGCTGGCTACGCTGATGTTCATCCCGACCTTAGCGCACCCTGTTAAAAGGGTGTTACACACATTGTTTCCATCACCTATGTAAGCAAGCTTCAGTCTACTTAACCTACCCTTCTTCTCTTTAACCGTAAATAAGTCGGCGAGGATTTGGCATGGGTGGTACATATCCGATAACCCATTTATGACGGGAATTTTGGAACAGTTCGCTAGCTCTACAATGTCTTTATGTGAGAATACTCTGGCTACGATTGCGTGCACATACCGGTCTAAAACGTGGGCTGTGTCTGATATTGTTTCACCTCTTCCCAGCTGTATTTCGTTCCAATTTAGGTAAATAGCATACCCCCCAAGATGTTTCATCGCCACCTCGAAGGAGATTCTAGTTCTAGTTGAAGGTTTTTGGAAAATCATGCCGAGAACTTTTCCACGCAAAGACTCGTCCGGTTTTCCAACCGCATATTCATGTTTGATCTTTTCAGTCTCGTTCAATATCGATTCTATATCCTCACTGGACAACTCCTGCAACGAAAGTACATCAACACCCCTAAGTTTAAACAAACAACTTCACCCTGCACGTCGTCTTCAAGAGCTATTCGAGTATTCTATCCAATAGAAAATCTGGATCGAAAGGTATGAGGTCATCATACTTCTGTCCTGTCCCAAAGAAAATTATGGGTTTCTTGGTGATGTAGGCAATTGAGATTGCTGACCCTCCCTTAGCATCAGCATCCAGCTTGGTCAAGATTGACCCATCTATATCAACGTACTTAACGAATTCCTCAGCCTGAGCAGTCGCATCGTTTCCGGCTAAAGCATCTCCCACAAAAATGGTAAAGTCTGGATTTGCGACGCGGACTATTTTCTTCATTTCTTCCATGAGGTTCTTATCTGTTTGGATACGCCCTGCAGTGTCGATGAGTACGCAGTTTATTCCATGAGAGCGAGCGTAATTGATGGCGTCGAAGGCTACTGCAGCTGGGTCAGCGCCATATCTGTGTTTGATAGTTTTGACGTTGACTCTCCTAGCATGTTCTTCCAGCTGTTCTATGGAGCCGGTTCTATATGTGTCGCTGCAAGCTGCTATGGCGGAGTATCCGTTCTTCAGGAGAAAATGCGCTACTTTGGCTATGGTGGTTGTTTTTCCAGTTCCATTTATTCCAACGAAGACTATGATAGCAGGTTCGCCGGAATCCCGCTTCTTCCTAACCAAGTCAATCAGAACTAGCTGGCTTTCAGACCTTAACACTTCGAAAAGAACGTCGCGGAGAATAGACTTCACATGCTTTTCTTTGTCGCTGAATCTGGGGAAAGTTAAGCTCTCGATTCTCACTCTTAGGCTTTCGCAAATATGTTCAGCGACTGGAAGAGCTACGTCGTTTTCGAGAAGAGTGAGTTTGAAGTCTTCTAACAGTTCGTCTAGCGCTTTTCCTTTCAATTCTCCTTTGGATATCTTGTCAACAAACCCGACAACATTCTTTCTTAGTTTTTCAAACAACCTATCTGGTTTCTCCGCTTCTCTTTCTAGCCAGCTCCCCCAGCTTGGCCCTTCCATCCTCAAGCCTTAGAACTGTCTGTCTGAGCTGTTGCTGGAGTGACCCCCTCGCCTTTTCAAG
The DNA here is from genome assembly GCA_964487485.1 of uncultured Candidatus Bathyarchaeia archaeon. Classification (GTDB taxonomy): domain Archaea; phylum Thermoproteota; class Bathyarchaeia; order 40CM-2-53-6; family CAZAQQ01; genus CAZAQQ01. The sequence goes on from CAZAQQ010000007.1 coordinate 13,055, forward strand.
TTCACCCATTCTGTTCCTGAGCTCAGCGATCGAATCTTCTACTGTCTTTTCAATGCACACTCCAGCGCCTACACCCATAATGATTCTTTGGGCATCAGCTAACTCAGCTCTTACAAAAGATCCTGCTCCAATGGGTATGAGAGTTTCTGAGCCCTTCGACCTGCTCTTGATCCCCTCTAAGGTGGAGCTGGCTACTAGGATTTCACCTAATGCACTTTCAATTACTGTCAAACGCGATTGGAGAACTGTAGCAGAACTTTCAAGCAGCCTCAACTCAAGGATTAGCTGCCTAATGGTTTCTTCCTCACCAGCCATATGCTTAGCAACCTTAATCCTATTCAACAGTTAGCTTACTTGGCCTTTACTTCCTCAACGCGTATTATTCTTATCTCAAACCTCTTAGCTTTGTGTCGACTGCCCAAATCAACATAGACCTTTTCCAAGGCATCTCCCTCTTTGATTGCTCTAACCTCTTTCACGAAGGGCATCTTCATTGCCTGCTTTCTGACTTCGCCCTGTATCCTGAAGGTCTTAACTTCGCTCATTCCTAAGCCACCGAGGACTATTGAAGATCCAGTGTATTTGTTATTGCCATAAGTTCTGGGCCAGTGGTGGAAAAGCCTACGACGGCACCTTGGCTGTTCGCTATCAACCCGGCTTTCACATAGGGAACTCCCGAATTCACAGTCCCGGAATCCATTCGAACCTTCAACACTTCTTCAACAACTTCCTTTTCCTCAAGCTTTACGGAGGGGTGAGTCAAAGCACCTTTGTTTGTGGCTACGGCGAAGGATCCTACGTATGGCATCCCTGCTATTTCGGCCTTTACCACTTCCACACCAAAGGTATTTGACAACTTCCTGACGACCTTCTCGCTAAACCGGGGATCTACAACGGCTCCATTGTCGTTAACGAGAATAGTGTTTCCAAGCGCAGTTTTTCTATCCTCAACAATTGCAATGTTTAAGTCAACCATTGACTTAATCCTTTCAACCTCGTATCCTCGTGCCAGATAGGGAAGCACTATGCCAGTGGAATTGCCTGTCACTAAGGCGCCGATTAACCTTGAACCTCCAATATTGGTTGCGCAAACATCTACGCCCAAACACTCTTGAAATCTCCTAATCCATTTCTCGGGGGTTTCCGCAGGGACAATCGCCAGGGCATCGCTGCATAAGCAGTAAACGCCAATATTTGGGCTTCCAAAGATGTCTGCAGCCATGATGGCCAAACTAGTCACCCTCTAGCGGATATACTATCACCTTCCCTTCCTTGTCCTTAACTGCGCGAATTCTCAAGCTTCTAGAGGGCTTTCCAATACTCCGCGACCAAATTTTCTCATTAATTTCATTGCTGAGGACTATATCCTCCGTCTTCATGTGACGTTTCAAAAAGCTTTGAAGCATGTGAACCGCCCTAGTCGCCCTCTTACCCCTTGGAGCAATCCAAACCTTTCGGAAAGGTATTTTGTAAACTCTCTCTTCAACAACCTCTCTTTCCTCCTCCCGCGGCTTTGCCTCAGCTGCTTTTTCTTCCGCCACTGGTTCAACTGCTTCCTCTTCCTTCTCCTCCTCCACCACCAATAGCCTTCACCACTATACCTTGAGTTTACTTCTTCTCCAATGCCTCCTCTTTGGGGTAGACCTAACTCTCCCAATTGTTTTGGCTACAACCCATGTGGGAACGGCTCTTCTTTGCTTAAAAGCTCTCGCTAGTCTACGCTTCTTAGCCGCTGGCTTGTTCCTAGCCATGAAGCTTACGCTCTCCTTATCTGAATTTCCCTACGCTTAGACTGCAGGCGTGCAAGGGCATCCTTCAATTGATCATCGGTTATGGGTATTCTAACTTTACCTGTTTGAGCTAATTGAATTAGCTGGAGCTCAAGTTGTTCAGCGAAGTCAGGCTTAACCATCTTGATGTTTGCCAACCGCTGCCTAGCCTCAGGCGACAATATTTGTCTCAAAAGTGCTTGTTTCTGCACTTCCAGTTGCTGCTGGACTTGGGCTTTCCTTTGTTCATTCACCATCGCCCGCTGAAGCTCAGCCAACCTCCTCCTCTTTAAGGCTTCAAGCTCAGCATCATCAAGTTCTTCCTCGCCCATCCACTATTCCCCTTTTGCTTCACTCCTAGATTTCTTCAAGATTTCAGCAGACAACTTGTTCAACAACCTAACGCCATTACCTGAGAGCTTTCTGCCCTTCTTCCCTTCCGCCAGAATGAATCCTGCCTTTTCCAACTGTTGAAGCGGCTCTCTTATAGCTGAGCCTCCGCTCTTTCGGGTGTGCTCAATTCTTCTCCCCTTCCTCTTCTTCCCTCCATACTCAACCCTCAGCCTCTCAACACCAATTGGGCCATGTAAATACAGCTTCCTCAGCAAAGATGCACACCTAAGATACCACCAATCAGCATCTTGAGGCGGAAGCTCCTTGTGAGAACTTGTCTTAGCAGTCAAAGACCAAGAGGGAGGGCTGACTTCCCCAACATTTTCCTTCAAGTATTTTGCTAATCTCTCAATGAACATGTTTGCCGGAACATCGTGAGGCGTTGGCAAGCGTTTTCACCTGTTTTCCCCAGACCTTTTTCACTAAGATCCTAATGCCCAATATATAGTATTCGCAAAGAACAACATGCTCATCAGCTTATGCTACAGCTTTTTTGGCATCACTGTTCGCACTAGTCCTTCTAGCCCGTTTTTCTCTAGAGGCAGGAAACCTCTTCGGGAAGCCGCATACCAAACAAGTGACTACAACTCTAGTTCCACCCTTTGAACGAATTCTGACTCTGCAGTTTACACCAGGCACAAGTAGACTTCCACAATCTTTGCAAACGAATTGCTTATACTGCCTAGGCAATCTGACTCCGCATTTCATGCCTATTTTTCTAGCAATCTCAATATACCGCTTAGCTAGTGACTGATCCTGCGAGAACACTTCCCTAGCAAGCTTGAAGAGAATTTCCATTCTCTCCCTCGCTATTTCTTGATTTGTTTCCGACCTACGTTTCATCGAACTCATCACAGTTCGAGCTTTCACA